>JALZKH010000082.1 GCA_030859345.1 Acidobacteriota bacterium
ATGCGATAAAACAATTCTATGATAAAATCTTCTGTGGTCACGGCTGAACTCCTTATTTTACAGGTTTTAGCTCCTATAAATTTGAAGCAATTCCGTGACTTTTTCAACTAGCACCAAAGGTTAATAGAGTTTTCCTATAAAATAACTAACGCTGGCTTCCGGTTGCCGTTGCTTAGCTTGTTAATTTAAGATTGAAGCAATTAATTAACGAAAATCGGCTGGAAGCTGGCGATATCTGACAAGATGTTGGCATTACATTTTTTCTATTTACCAAAATCTCTCAAGAAATAAAACGATTTAATTATGGCATCAGGTTCAAAAACGGCTGTTTATGCGGCGATTATAGGAAATGCGGCGATTGCGGTTATGAAATTTGCGGCGGCGGCGTTCACCGGCAGTTCGGCGATGCTTTCCGAAGGCATTCATTCGGTCGTAGATACCGGCAACGGCGGTTTGCTTCTGCTCGGCATCAATCGCAGTAAACAGCCCGCCGACGCGACTCATCCATTTGGTTACGGAAAGGAAATTTATTTTTGGTCGCTGATCGTCGCGGTTTTGATTTTCGGTGCCGGCGGCGGCATCTCGATCTACGAAGGCATTCGGCACATAATTCATCCGTCACCTCTCGAAGACCCGTTTTGGAGTTATATCGTTCTGGGCTTGGCGATGGTTTTTGAAGGTGTCGTTTTTGTCGTCGCATACAGGGAATTTATGGCTTCCGTCGAAGAAGACGAAACCATCTTTCAAGCGATTAAAAACAGCAAAGACCCGACGACGTTCACCGTGCTTTTTGAAGATTCCGCCGCTTTGCTCGGTTTGCTCGTCGCTTTTGTCGGAATTTTTCTGGCACATTATTTTAACCAACCCGTTTTGGACGGTGCGGCATCGGTTACGATTGGCGTGATCTTGGCAACGGTGGCGTTGTTTTTGGTTTATGAAAGCAAAGGCTTATTGGTCGGCGAAGGTGCGAATCCGAAAACTTTGGAAGACATCAGAAAATTGGCGGAAGCAGAACCGGGCGTAAAAAAAGTGATAAACCCGCTGACGATGCACTTCGGTCCGCACACGATCTTGCTCACGGTGGACATTGAGTTTGACGAAAAATTGTCGGCGGCGGAAGTCGAAGAAACGATAGAGCGTTTGGAAAACGGCGTTCGCAAAAAATACCCGGACATCAAACATATCTACATCGAAGCCGGTGCGATCAGTACGGTAAAGCGTAAAAATTAGCAAAAACTCGTTTGTGGATTGTCTTTACAAATTTTTGCTGCTTACCGCTAAATTTTATTTTCAATGAAAACGCATACACAAATTCAAATCAGAGGCATCGTTCAAGGTGTCGGATTTCGTCCATTCGTGTTTGCACTTGCAAAAAAAAACTCGCTCAAAGGTCAGGTTTTTAATAATTCAAACGGCGTTTTGATTGATGTCGAAGGCAGCGACGTTTCGATTCAAAACTTTATTGACGAAATAAAAACAAATCCGCCGCCGCTTTCTTATATCGAATCGGTTGAATACGATAATTTTCAAGACACCGCAAATTACAAAGATTTCCGCATAATCGAAAGCGATAAAACCGGCGAAAGATTTACGCCGATCTCGCCCGATATTGCGACTTGCGAAGATTGTCTGCGTGAAATGTTTGACAAAAAAGACAGACGATTTCTCTATCCATTTATAAACTGCACGAATTGCGGACCAAGATTTACAATCATCAAAGACATTCCTTACGACCGCGAAATGACAACGATGCGGGAATTTGAAATGTGTTCCGATTGTCGAACCGAATACGAAAACCCGCTCGACAGAAGATTCCACGCCGAACCGACGGCTTGCGAAAAATGCGGTCCGAATATTTGGTTTTTACCGGAACGCAGGCATCTTGCCGGCAATGAGTGCGACAGCACGAAAAAACACGCAATATCAGCGACACAGAACGCATTACAAAACGGCAAAATCGCCGCCATCAAAGGAATCGGCGGATTTCATCTTGCTTGTGATACAAGAAATGATTCGGTTTTAGAAACTTTAAGAGAAAGAAAGGGCAGAGTTGATAAACCGTTTGCCGTGATGGTTAAGGATTTGGAAACGGCAAAAAAATTGGTTGAAATAAACGGTGCGGAAGAATCAATTTTAACAAGCAAAGAACGCCCGATTGTTTTGTTAAAAAAGAAACCAAATAATTTAAGCAAACTTGTCGCCCCAAACAATCATTTTTTAGGCATTATGCTTCCATATTCGCCACTTCATTACTTGCTGTTTAATTCAACCGATAATTCAAACAGTCCCGATGTTTTAGTAATGACTTCGGGCAATTTTTCCAACGAACCAATCGTCAAAGACAATGAGGAAGCATTAGAAAAACTTTCGCATTTAGCGGATTCATTTTTGCTCCATAACCGCGAAATCTATGTCCAATGTGATGATTCGGTGGTAAGAGTTTTAGCCACAGAGGACACAGAGAAAAACAGAGAAAAAATAAAACTCCAGACAAACACAAATAATAATGAATTTGATAAAAGCTCTACTCAAAATAATTCTAAAAACCTCTCTGAAAACTCTGTGTTCTCTGTGGCTAAAAAATCTCAAATTCTTCCAATCAGACGCTCCCGTGGTTATGCACCTTTTCCCGTTGAGTTGCCGTTTGAAGTTCCGAATATTTTGGCGGTCGGCGGTGAATTAAAAGCGGCTTTTTGTCTGACGAAAAAGAATTTTGCGTTTATGTCGCAGCACATCGGCGATATGGAAAATCTGGAAACTTTGCAGTCGTTTGAAAAATCTTTTGAGCAGATGAAGGCACTTTTCAGAGTCGAGCCTGAAATTATTGTCTGCGACAAACATCCAAATTATCTTTCGTCAAATTGGGCGAGAGAAAATGCTGAAAAAATGGGAGCAGAAATCTTTGAAGTCCAACATCATCACGCACATATCGCTTCGGTGATGGCGGAAAACGGTTTGCAAAATGAGAAGGTGATCGGCTTTGCTTTTGACGGAACGGGGTTTGGCAACGACGGAAATATCTGGGGCGGCGAGGTTTTGATCGCCGATTATAAAGGTTTTGAACGAACTGCACATCTTGATTATTTCCCGCTGGCGGGCGGCGATGCTTCAATAAAAAGACCTTATCGTGTCGCTTTAAGTTTATTGAGAGAATCAGGAATTGAATGGGATGAAAAATTGGGTTGTGTGTCGCATTGCACGGAAACGGAAAAAAAGATTTTAACGAAACAACTCGAAAAAAATCTGAATGTTATCCCGACCAGCAGTTTCGGCAGACTTTTCGATGCCGTCGCATCGCTCGCAAATGTCCGTCAGCAAGTAACTTACGAAGCACAAGCGGCGATAGAATTTGAGGCTTTGATGGATGAAAGCGTTACGGATTTTTATGAATTTAATTTTGCTAATCGTGATACAATATCAATCAATTGGAAAAGTTTAATTACAGAAGTCGCAAGTGATGTGTTGGCAGAAATACCGATTCCAATCATTTCGGCAAAATTTCATAATTCAGTTGCGAATTTGATCTTGGATTTAAGTTTCAAAATGCGTGAGACATTCAACTTAAACAAGGTTGCTCTAAGCGGTGGTTGTTTTCAAAATGTTGCATTGCTTCAAAAAGTAATAAAACTTCTAAGCGAAAATGATTTTGAAGTTTTTACGCACAGAAAAGTTCCGCCGAACGATGGCGGTTTAGCACTCGGACAAGCGGTGATTGCTTCCAGCAATCAAAGTAAAAACTAAACCACTCTGCATTGGAAATGCAGAGGTTTAATGTGGACTGAAAGTCCTAATCCAGAATGAATTTGTCATTCTTGCTATTTGAATCTTGCCGATGATGCTCCAAGTAGGCTTGT
>JALZKH010000083.1 GCA_030859345.1 Acidobacteriota bacterium
ACTCCCGCAAATATCGGTTCGGGCATCGGCAGAAAATTATTTGCTCACGCTTTGGAAAAATCTGCCTCGTTAAATGCGAAAAAATTAAACATCAAATCAGACCCGAACGCTGAAGGGTTTTACAAAAAGATGGGCGCAAAACGAATAGGCGATGTCGTATCGGAAATCGAAGGAAACGAGAGAATTCTGCCTTTGATGCAGCTTATTTTATAAATTTTATCGGAGTGAAAAATTATGCCAATACAAAGACCTTTTAATTTCAAAAAATGGATTGACGAACACAGACATCTTTTAAAACCGCCCGTCGGGAATAAATGTGTCTGGGAAGATGCGGAATTTATCGTGATGGTCGTCGGTGGACCGAACTCGCGGAAGGATTACCACTTCGACGAAGGCGAGGAATTCTTCTACCAACTCGAAGGCGACATTCATATCAAATTGCAGGAAGACGGCAAAGCAGTTGACGTTCCCGTTCGGGAAGGCGAGATTTTCCTGCTCCCGCCGAGAGTTCCGCACAATCCGATCCGCGGCAAAAACACCGTCGGCTTGGTCATCGAACGCAAACGACGAGAGCGGGAAAAAGACGGCTTAATGTGGTTCTGCGAAAACTGCAACGAAAAACTCTACGAAGAATACTTTGAACTCGAAAATATTATGACCCAATTCCAAGGCGTATTCGAGCGTTTTTACAGCGACGAACAAAAACGCACTTGTTCAAATTGCGGAACAGTTATGCAACCGCCGCCTGTTGTCAGTTGATAAATTCAGTTCTAACTTCATAATACAAATTAAAATTCATTGACATACATATATCGTGCATATAAACTCCAACTATGTTCGTTTGGGATGAATCAAAAAGACGAAAAGTAATTCGAGAACACAAAGTGGATTTTGCGTTGCTGATTGACGCTTTCGATGATGTTTTTGGGGTTTACTTTGAAGATTTTGAACATTCGACCGATGAAGAAATACGTCTTAATCTGATTGGTTTTTCGGCTCAATATGGATTAATTTATGTTACATTTACTTATGAAAATAACGATGTTCGTTTGATTACTGCGTGGAAAGCCGAAAAGTGGATGGTGAAGGAATATGAGCAATACAAAAAATAAAGACTACGAATATTTGGAAACTTCCAAAGAAGCAAGCAAAAGAGGTCTAAAACGAATTACGCGACCTGCTTTTTTAGGCAAACCAAAACCCACTAAAGAAGCTAAAAATCGAATTACGATTTATCTTGATGCCGATATTGTCGAACATTTCAAAACGCAAGCCGAAATTTCCAAAACAGGTTATCAAACTTTGATAAACCAAACCTTACGCGAAACGATTGATGGCACACAGTCGGACAAAACTGCCGATGAAGTTATCGAGAAACTCCTACAAAACAAAACCGCTTTGAGCAAATTAAAAGCCGAATTAGAAACGATTTGATATGCAATTGTGGAGCAGTTATGCAACCGCCGCCTGTTATGAGTTGATTCTGATTATTCGTTGATCTCAACTTTATCAATTTGTTCAGCAGTATCAATTTCTTCAAATGTTATTCCTTGAAGTTTAGTTTTGAGATTAACAATTATTAGATTAACTCGGTTTTCAATGAATAAATCCAAAGCATTCGATGGCATTTCGTCTTTTCTTGCCCATTCCAAAATTTCATGAGGTAACAGATGTGTTGGCATTATTGCTTCAAATTCCGGTTTATCATAGTCGTTAATGTATTCCAAAGGGTTTCTGTTTGTAATTTCAAGATTTGTAGTTTGAGTCAGATAAGCGATGTTCATCAAACTATCATTATTGATTCGATTATTATGTTGATTATTCAAGATATAATCAGAATTGGTCGGAAAAATGTGATGTAAATTAGGTTTATCAGTTGAAAAGAAAAAGTTTTGAACTAAAATTTCTCTATCACAATGTTCCCAATCTTTTGGTTGTTGGCTGGCGAAAAGAGAGAGAATTGCACGGCTCATTCGACCTTTTGAACTATATGAAGCAGAACGAAGTTTTTCTTTGTCAATTATAAATCGGTCAAACCTAACTTCTTGATTATGCTTCTCCTGCTCTAAAAAACCGATGTGGTGAAATAAATGTGTTGTGTTTCTTAACAATTCTTGGTTATGAAAAGAGTAAAACCAAAAATACTTTTTGAGAAAATCGTAATTAGGAGTGAGGTTTCTGAAAAAATAAGCTGTAAAAGTAAAATAAAAATATCTAAACGGAATTAATTGAGGGGTTTTGATATGTAAATGATTTTCAAAAAAATCAAAAGTTTTAAGAATCGCTTTTTTTGCATCTTCCCAAATAGCTAAAATATATTCTGTTTTTATTTCATTTAAATAACGGTCTGAAATGTTTCCGACACCGCTATTTTCGATGTTTCTATTGATTAAAACAGCAAGAATCTGTAAATAGTCGAGATCGCTTATTTGTAAAAACGGACTTTTATTTACGCCCCTAAAATCATCTATTAAATCTCTTAGATAAAAACCCCTATCTGTTTCCGAAGTAGTTTTGAATGTTTTTGCAACGACAATATCAAAAATATTCAATGGTTTTCCGGCTTGATTAATTCGTTCAAATATTTGGCAAACTTCTGCAACTTGAATTCCTTTTACCTCAATAAAAGAAAGCCGATACTTGTCAAGAATTTGTTGTATTCGGCGGAGTTCCTTACGAACTTGATGGTCGTAATCTTTATAATCAGAGTTTTCATGCTCAACTAATTTTCTTTCAATATCTGCAAAATTCTTTTTCACATCAAGCAGTTTTACAACAAGACCTTCATTAAAGCGTTTTTTCTTTCCAATGTTTTGTTTAATTTCACCGTTTCTGTCATCTATCTCATCCCAAAATAAAAATCTATTTTTGTAGCTTTCATCATCGGTGTCACTATCAATAAGAATCGTTAAATCAACATAAAGAGATGGATTGAAATTTGGTCTGCTGTCTATTTTTCCACCATAAATAGATGTTAATAAGGATGTAGTTCTTTGTTGTCCATCGAGTATGTATTGATACTCGTTTGCGTTAAAGTTCGAGTCAGTCATTTGATGCCCACCAATCTCTCTGTGATTTTGAAGTTTCAAATTCGTCTTCCAAATCAGAATACTTCCAAGCGGATAGAATTTATATATACTGTCCCACAATTTTTTTACGTTTTCTTTTTCCCAAACGACTTCTCGTTGAAAGGTTGGTATTTGGTAGTTTTTATTTAATAATTCGTCAAGATATGTGGTTAAACCTTTATCTGTGGGTTTGATTCTGTCTGTATAATTCATAATTTAGATTTTAAAATTTTTATGGATTTGAGAGTGAGTTATAGAGTGTATGAAAAAAGGTGTTGCCATTAAAATAAATGACTACATTTTTAATATACTACAATTGGTTTTCTCTTTGAAGAAAAATGACAAATAAAATGGAAGCAAAAGGACATTCGGAAGAATATTTCGGCGATTGTCGGGATTATTGGTATAACCAAGATTTTCTCGAATTGATGGCGAAGCGTTGGGAACTTGAAAAGGTGAATACGCTGCTTGATGTCGGTTGCGGGCAATGTCATTGGACGCGGATCGTTTCTCAATTTTTGGGTAAAGGTTCGGAAGTTACGGCGGTTGATGCTGATCCGAAATGGGCGACGGAAAATGATAAATTGCGGGAGTTCTTCAAAACGCGGGAGATTGATTTTGAGATTCGAAAGGCGGATGTTTTAAGTTTGCCGTTCGAGGATGATTCTTTTGATGCGGTAACCTGTCAGACAGTTTTGATTCATATTGAAAATCCGCAGAACGCTTTGCGGGAGATGAAAAGAGTTTTGAAACCGAATGGTATTTTGTTTTGTGCCGAGCCGAATAATTTGGTCGGTTCTGTGATAAAGGATTCGATCACGGCGGAGTTTGAATTGGACGAAATTATTGAATGGTTCACATTCGGACTTATCAAAGAGAAAGGCAAGATCAATTTGGGCAATGGCGATAATTCGTTTGGAGATTTGCTGACGCAAGCGTTTAGTCAATTGGAATTAACGGACATCAAAGCTTTTTTGTCCGACAAGGCAAATGTAATAATTCCGCCGTATCAGACGAAGGAAATTAAATCTATGTTGGAATTTCGGCTTGAGAATGATTTTGAGGAATTTATGAAAGCCGAGACGAAAGAACAGTTTGCAACATTTGATGAGAAATATGATGCGATTCGGCGGAAAGTTGAAAAGAAAGTTGAGAAATATAAAGCGGATTTGAGAGATGGGATTGAGAGTCAAAATTATTATGATGTTAGCACGGCTTTGATGTATTTGGTGAGTGGACGGAAATAAAGTAAAAACTAAACCACTCTGCATTGGAAATGCAGAGGTTTAATGTGGACTGAAAGTCCTAATCCAGAATGAATTTGTCATTCTTGCTATTTGAATCTTGCCGATGATGCTCCAAGTAGGCTTGT
>JALZKH010000137.1 GCA_030859345.1 Acidobacteriota bacterium
CGATTATGAAGACAAAGAACGACTTTGCTATTCGGTCAAGCAAGCCTTAAATGAATTTGGCAGAAGTCTGAGAATAAAGTTTTCAAACTTCAAATATAGTCTAACTTAATTGTGAGTGATTACTTAGCAAAAAAAATTTGAGGGACGAAAGAAAAACTATTCTCTCGTCCCTTTTCTCTTTTGCTTAAATTTTGTTAATCTTTCATTTTGCAATTATGAATCAGATACAAATGGTTGACTTAAAAGGTCAATACGAAAAAATTAAAAATGAGATTGATGAAGCGGTTTTGGATGTGATCGGTTCGACTGCTTTTATCAATGGTCCGGCGGTCAAAGATTTTCAGGCGAATCTGGAAAAATATCTGGATGTAAAGCACGTTATTCCGTGTGGCAACGGGACGGATGCTTTGCAGATCGCTTTGATGGCTTTGGGGTTGGAACAGGGCGACGAAGTTATCGTTCCGTCGTTTACTTATGTGGCGACGGCGGAAGTTATCGCACTTTTGAAACTTCAGCCTGTGATGGTTGAAGTTGATGAAGATACTTTTAACGTAACGGCGGAAATTATCGAAGAAGCGATCACGCCGAAAACAAAGGCGGTTGTTCCCGTTCATTTATTCGGGCAGTGTTCGGATATGCAGCCGATTATGGAATTGGCGGAAAAGCATAATTTGTTTGTCATCGAAGACAACGCACAGGCAATCGGTTCGGATTATACGTTTTCGGACGGCACGACGGAAAAAGCCGGAACTATCGGCGATGTCGGAACGACTTCGTTTTTCCCTGCTAAAAATTTGGGTTGTTACGGCGACGGCGGGGCGATGTTTACGAATGATGACGAACTCGCTAAAAAACTCAGAATGATCGCCAATCACGGACAAACAAAAAGATATTATCACGGAATGATCGGTGTAAATTCGCGGCTCGATTCGATTCAGGCGGCAATTCTCGATGTTAAATTAAAGCATTTGGACGAATACGCGGCGGCGAGAAACAAAGCGGCGGAATTTTACGACGAAGCATTTGCGAACATCGAAGAAATTCAAACACCCGTCCGCGAAGAAAATTCAACGCACGTTTTTCATCAATACACGATGAAGATCGGCAACGGTAAACGCGGCGAGTTGCAAGCATATTTATCGGAAAAGGGAATTCCGGCAAACGTTTATTATCCCGTTCCGCTTTATGAACAAGATGCTTTCAAAGAATATGTTTCGGAAGATTTCAGTTTGCCGATAACCGAAAAACTTTGCGAACAGGTTTTGTCTCTGCCGATTCATACGGAAATGAATGAAAGTTTACTGGAACAAATATCGGAAAATGTAAAATCATTTTTCTCAGATGATTAAAGTCGGGTAAAACATTCAAAAGGAAAACCAATCGCCGGACTTAGTTGAATTACACTCACACCTTTTTAAAAAAAATTAAGTAATGAAAAAAGCATTAATAACAGGCGTAACGGGTCAGGACGGAGCATATTTAGCCAAGTTTCTTCTGGGAAAAGGCTACGAAGTTCACGGCATTAAACGTCGAAGTTCTTTGTTTAATACGCAAAGAATAGATGACATTTACGAAGACCTTCATTCCGGCGAACAGCATTTTAAGTTATATTTCGGGGATTTGATAGATTCTTCGAATTTGACCAGAATCATTCAGGAAGTTCAACCCGATGAAATCTATAATCTCGGAGCGATGTCGCACGTTCAAGTCAGTTTTGAAATGCCGGAATATGTTGGCGAAGTTGACGGACTCGGGATTTTGAGAATTTTAGAAGCAGTCAGGCTCTTGGGTTTAGGAAAAAAAACAAAGATATATCAAGCTGGAACTTCTGAATTATTTGGTTTAGTTCAGGAAATTCCGCAAAAGGAAACAACGCCTTTTTATCCGAGATCGCCTTATGCAGTCGCAAAATTGTATGCTCACTGGATTATGGTAAATTACCGCGAAGCCTATGATATATTTGCTTGTAACGGCATAATGTTTAATCACGAATCACCCGTTCGGGGAGAAACATTTGTAACCCGTAAAATCACCCGTGCGGCTGCTAAAATCGCACTCGGTTTACAAGAGAAAGTATATTTGGGAAATCTGGATGCAAAAAGAGATTGGGGACACGCAAAAGATTATGTTGAAGCAATGTGGCTGATTCTTCAACAGCCCGAACCGGATGATTATGTCGTGGCAACCGGTAAAACCACTTCGGTTCGTGAATTTGCAGTAATGGCATTTGCAGAACTCGGCATCGAGATCGAATTTCGGGGCGAAGAGGAAAATGAAAAGGCATACGTCGCAGCTTGCGAAAACAGCGAGTTCCAGATTCCAAAAGGACAGGAAGTAATTTCCGTTGATCCGCATTACTACAGACCGACGGAAGTGGATTTTCTGATTGGAGATGCGAGTAAAGCCAGAGAAAAACTAGGTTGGACTCCGAAGTATAATTTACAAGAACTTGTTGCTGAAATGGTCGAGGCTGATCTGGAATTTTTCAGACGGGATAAATATCTCAAAGACGGCGGTCATAAAGTTTTGAGTTTCTACGAATAAAACAGATTTTTAGTAAATTTATATATGAACCAGCACATCTTTCGAGAATATGACATCAGAGGTCTGGTCGGAACTGATCTAACGGAAGAAACCGTAAACATTCTCGCTCATTCAATCGGAACTTATTTTAAGAAAAATAATGTTGAGCGGGTTAGTATAGGTTACGATGCGAGGGAGAGTTCACCGATTTTCAGCGAAATTTTTAATCGGGTGATGAACGCTACCGGGCTTAATGTTTTAAATATCGGAATGTGTCCGACTCCGCTGCTTTATTTCACGCTTTTTACCGAGAATGTTGATGCCGGTGTAATGATTACGGGTTCGCATAATCCGGCGGAATTTAACGGTTTTAAACTGTGTCTGGGAAAGTTAACTCTGCACGGTGAACAGATTCAGGAAATTAAAGAAATTGCACTTACGGGCAATTTTCTGAGCGGCGAAGGGAAAGTTGCTGAAAAAGATGTTTTACCTGATTATCTGAAATTTGTTAAAGAAAATATAACTTTAGGCGAAAGACGTTTAAAAGTTATCGTTGATTCAGGCAACGGAGTCGGCGGAATTGTTGGAGTTCCGCTTTATAAAAAACTCGGTTGTGAAGTGATCGAAATGTTTACCGAGCCGGACAGTTCATTTCCGAATCATCATCCCGACCCGACCGTGGCGGAAAATATGAAAGATGCAATTTCCGCTCTAAAAGAAACTAATGCTGATTTGGCAATCGCTTTTGATGGCGACGGCGACAGAATCGGCGTGGTTGACGAAAATGGAAAAATTATCTGGGGCGATGAACTGATGACGATTTTTTCGCGTTCGATTTTAGAAGAAAAACCCGATGCAAAATTTATTGCCGAAGTTAAATGTTCGCAAAGATTATTTGACGACATCGAAAAAAAGGGCGGCGAGATAATAATGTGGAAGGTCGGGCATTCGCTGATAAAAGCAAAAATGCAGGAAACCGGAGCGGCACTTGCAGGAGAGATGAGCGGACACATTTTCTTTGCCGACCGCTATTTCGGCTTTGACGATGCCATTTATTCGGGAGCGAGACTTTTAGAGATTTTGTCGCATACGGATAAAAATCTGTCGGAATTGATCGAAGATTTGCCCGAAGTTTTCAATACACCGGAAATTCGGGTTGATTGTAAGGAAGAACAAAAATTTGAGATAGTTAGATACCTGACCGAAAAATTTAAGGAAACAAATCAGGTAATTGATATTGATGGAGTGAGAATTTTGTTCGACAAAGGTTGGGGATTGGTGCGGGCTTCAAATACCCAGCCGGTTTTAGTTCTGCGGTTTGAAGCTGAAAGTGAAGGAGCACTTAGAGACATTCAAGAAACAGTTGAAACGGAAGTTTACAAATTACTTTAACCAAATTATCAAAATTATTTTTAACAAATTTTACAGGAAAATATGCAAGCCGTAATTTTAGCCGGCGGATTTGGAACACGCCTTCGTCCTCTGACATTGAACACGCCGAAGCCGATTGTGCCGATAGGAAATCAGCCATTTCTGCTCAGACAGATAAACGCCTTAAAAAAAGCCGGAATCAACGAAATTATTCTATCGCTGAATTATCAGCCGACGGCAATTAAAGAGATTTTAGGCAACGGAAGCGATTTTGGTGTAAATTTAAAATATGTCGTTGAACCCGCTCCGATGGGAACAGCCGGAGCATATAAATTTGCCGGAAAACATCTGCATACAACCACAATAGTCCTAAACGGCGATATTTTGACAGATATTGATCTACAAACCGTTATCGAAAATCACGAAAAAAATGCCGCTGCTGCTTCGATAGTTTTAACCAGAGTTGAAAATCCATCGGCTTACGGTTTAGTTGAAACTGGTGAAAATGGAAGGATTTTGAGGTTTTTGGAAAAGCCGAAACCCGAGGAAATTAAAAAATTAAATATCAATACGATCAACGCCGGAATATACATTTTAGAGCCGGAAATTTTAGAAATGATTCCCGAAAACAAAAAATATTCTTTTGAAAATCAATTATTTCCGAATCTGCTTGAAAGAAAAGAAAAGTTTTATTCATATATTGCGGAATATGAATACTGGATTGACATCGGAACGCACCAGAGATATTTGCAGGCTCACTA
>JALZKH010000166.1 GCA_030859345.1 Acidobacteriota bacterium
GCTCAATGAAAAGACCGACTATCAAAACGCATCAAAAGTCAGATCGGAGAAAGGCTTGTTAGTTCATTGCTACGGCAAGCTCGCATTTGCTTGTTTACTTCTCTGTTTCTACTCTTGATTGGCATTAATTGATTAACTTCCGTTTGCAAATTATTTTAATTGAAATTTATCTTCCGACCGACGCTGACATACTTTTATCAAATTTCGGTTTATTTCCATTCGCCTGAATCGCTGCCGCTTCGTTGCGTTTCATACCGACGATTTTTCCGTAAGTCATCAAAGCTTGAGCGACGATCTGATCCATATTGTAATATTTATAGGTTGCCAGTCTCCCGACAAAATGAACGTCTTTTTCTGCATCGGCGAGTGCTTTATATTTGGCGTAAATCTCGGCATTCTGCTTTCGCGGAATCGGATAGTATGGATCACCCGTTGCCTGCGGAAATTCGTAAACGATGCTTGATTTGTCGTGTTTCTGTCCGGTCAAGTATTTGAATTCGGTAATTCTGGTGAACGCCTGCTCGTTCGGATAATTGACTACGGGAGCAGTTTGAAATGTTTCGGTGTCGTGTGTTTCGTGTTTAAATTCGAGCGAGCGATACGGGAGTTTTCCGTATTCATAATCGAAGAATAAATCAACCGGACCCGTATAAACCATTTCGTCAAAGTCAATTTCACCAACAATTTCGCGGTAATCGCAGTTGAGCATTACTTTTATATGCGGATGATCAAGCATTTTCTCGAACATTTTTGTATAGCCATATTTCGGCATCATCTGATATGAATCGGTAAAATAGCGGTCATCCCGATTAGTTCGCGTCGGCACACGGGATGTTACCGAAGCGTCCAGTTGCGACGGATCTAAACCCCACTGTTTTTTCGTATAGTTTTTAAAAAACTTTTCGTATAACTCGCGTCCGACTTTGGAAACGACAACATCTTCCGAAGTTTTTATGTGTTCACATTTTTCAGCTTTCGTCGCAAAAAATTCTTCGACTTCAAACGCCGTCAGATTCAGTCCGTAGAGTTCGTTGATCGTATCGAGATTGATCGGAATCGGCACGAGTTTGCCGTCAACGCTAGCTAAAACTCTGTGCTCATACGAACGCCATTCGGTAAAATTTGATAGATAATCAATTACCTCCTTTGAATTCGTATGAAAGATATGCGGACCGTATTTGTGAATTAAAATTCCTTCGTCATTGTAAAAATCAAAAGCATTTCCGCCAATATGCGAACGCTTCTCGCAAATCAGAACCTTTTTTCCCGAACCATTCGCCAAACGCTCCGCCAAAACGCTGCCGGCAAAACCGGCACCGACAATCAAATAATCAAACATAAATTATACTTCCCCTTGCTCGTTCTTTACTTCCCTTATTCGTTATTTCTCAGACTATAAAAATCTGAAAATTAAAATTTTTTTTAGCGTTTACACGACTTTCGCCGCTTTTGTTTTCTTGTTTTTTTCTTCCAATTTTTCCTCGATCAAATTCACCATTCCCGCCCAGGTTTTATCCCAAGAAACATCTTCTAAAAATTCATCAACCTGATTCAACCATTTGTCCGAATTCCCGCGTTCTAAAATTTTATCCGTCGCCTTTACAAAATCTTCAGACGTTTCGGCAATTTCAACTAAACCGTTTTCGCCGTAAGGTTTAACGACATCACGAATCGGCGTGGAAATTACATGTAATCCCGCCGCCAAATATTCGGGCGTTTTTGTCGGACTGATATATTTTGTGGATTCGTTCAGAGCAAACGGCATCAGAGCAATGTCCCAACCTGAAAGATAGGCAGGCAAATCTTCATAATCCTTGCCACCGAGATAATGTATATTCGAGCGTTTCGGCAATTCGTCTTCGCTGATTTTAACGACCGGACCGATCATCACGAATTGCCAATCGGGACGCAGATCAGCCATTTCCACGATCAGATGTGTGTCCATACGTTCATCAATCACGCCGCAATATCCGAGTTTCGGCGATTTGATTTCCACTTGTTCGGCGGGTTCGTTTTTGATCTCACGGGCTTTTAAGAAATGCTCCTTATCAATGCTCGAAGGAAATGAGTAAATTGCTTCGTGGCGATCTTTTTTCGCTTCAAATAAACTTTCTCCACCCGTAAAAACAAGGTCGGCTTTTTCCATCAAACGCCGTTCGTTTTCGATCATTTCGGGCGGTGCAAAACGAAACGCCGAGAGTTCGTCCATACAATCAAAAACGGTTAAATCCGGTTTGAGATGATCAGCAAAATCCATCGCCATCGGTGTATATAACCACAATATGTAATCTTCTATTTTTTCCGATGAAATAAGTGTATCAAGCATCTCCCTTTGCAAAATAACCGATTCGTGTTCATCTTCACGGGAGATATTAGGAACAACTAAAAAAATATTATTATCACTTTCAGTTATATTCAGGTGTGTTTGATCATCAATAAAAATCGGCTCTTCAATATAAAATACCCGCCCGTTTTCACTAAAGCGGCTGAGCAGATGCTGCGGTCTTTGATAAACAAAATCCCAACGCAGATGTGATATGCAAATAACATCTTTGGAAAATGAATTGGATAAGTTTAATGATTTATCGTCCACAAAATTTGTTGCTCGAATCTAAATTTGTATTATCTATGAAACAATAATTAAAACATTTATGAGCCTCTCTGTATGTTCGTTATCTGACATTGTTAGTAAAATAAGAAAACCCAAGGTGTAAATTTGCTGCTTAAACACTTAAAATCGAATATATGAAAAGCCTTGAAAAAATGAACATTAAAAACTTAATTTTGAAAAATCTCTCTGAAACTGTCTATGGTGAAATTGAATCTCATTTAGAAGAAGTAGAAATGTTACCAACTGAATATTTATATCTTCCGAAAGAGAAAATAAAATACATATATTTTCCTGAAACGAGTGTTATTTCTATTGTTACCTGTCTTGAAAACGGCGAGAGTGTCGAGGCTGGGATTGTCGGAAAAGAAGGAGTTGTCGGGGCTTCGATAGTTTTCGCAGATGATGTTTCGCCAACCGAAGCAACTATTCAATTGGGTGGCATCGGTTATCGTATGAAAGTTGCGGCTTTTAAAGATTATTTTGATGACAATAAGGAATTCAGAAACGCGGTCCTGTATTATGTATATTCATTTATTGCTCAAATTTCTCAAAATTCTGCTTGTTTATGCCATCACACAATTGAAAAACGGCTTGCCCGCTGGCTTTTAATGTTCAGTGATCGGGCTGATAGTGAGAAATTGGTTTTAACCCAACAATTTATTGCTCAAATGCTCGGTGTCAAACGTCCGAGTGTAAGCATCAACGCAAATAAATTACAGCAGATGGAGCTAATTTCCTATAATCGAGGTACGATCAAAATTCTCAATCGCACAGGTTTGGAGAATCTCGCTTGTGAATGCTATGACGAAATTAACAAATCGCTTAAAGGATTCTCAGTTTGATTCGTAATTTTGAAATTTTTCGAGTCTATATGTCAGCTATCAGACATACAAACAAACCATTTCGGATATATTCTTTTCAGTAATACAAACTCTAAAATTATTTGTATTAAACAAGGGGACCTAAAAAAGGTGAATAATTATTCACCTTTTTTCTTTGTGAATATGTAACCTCCTTTTTATTATGTTTAAAAGTTATTTAATGGGCGGCTTTGAATGCTCGACTCATCTTAATCCTTTTCAAACAAGGGTTGATATTATTGCCGCAACCAAACACGATGAATTTGCCGAAAAAGATTATCAAACCTTGCTTGATTTCGGAATGCGAACGGCACGCGACGGGATTCGCTGGCATCTGATCGAAAAAAAACCTTTTGAACATGATTTTTCGAGTGTGTTAAATCAGGTTCGTTCGGCAAAAAAAACCGGGATTCAAACAATCTGGGATTTATTTCATTATGGTTATCCAAATGATCTGGATATTTTCAGTCCCGAATTTCTTGAACGCTTTACCCGATTTACAAAAGCTTTTACCGAATTTTTGTTAAATGAAGATGACCGAATTCTCTTCGTTTGCCCGATCAACGAAATTTCATTTTTCGCGTGGGCGGCAGCGGAAGTCGGGATCTTTCATCCGTATCAAAAACATCGCGGCGACGAATTAAAACGGCAACTCGTGCGGGCAAGCATTTCGGCAATTGATGAGATTCGCAACCTTTCGCCAAACGCTAGATTTGTGCAGGCAGAACCTGCCATCGAAGTTTCGACAACATCGAGAAATCCGCGAGTTATCAGCGACACCAAAAATTATCGAGAATCACAATTTCAGGCATTCGATATGCTTGCGGGAAAAATCGAACCCGAACTCGGCGGCGGCGAAAAATATCTCGATATTATCGGTATAAATTATTATTCAAACAACCAATGGTTCCATCCGAGCGGCAGGAGAATTTTGCTTGGAAACAAGAGGTATCGTCCCTTTAATAAAATATTGCGTGAATACTACGAACGCTACAAATGTCCGATGATTGTTGCCGAAACAGGAATCGAAGACGAAAAGCGTCCGGCGTGGTTCAAATATATTTATGAACAAACAGAAATCGCCAAAAATCAAGGAATTCCTATTCACGGAATTTGTTTATATCCAATATTTAATCATCCGGGTTGGGACGATAACCGCCATTGTTACAATGGTTTGTGGGATTATCCGAATGAAAACGGCGAACGAGAGATTTATAAACCTTTAGCGGATGAAATCAGGAAATTAATAAGATAAATATGCACGATACAGCAGAATTAAAATCATCGAAAAAGACTTCGAATAAAATTTCGAGATCTCAAAATTCATTGGAAAATGCACTTCGAAAAGCAAAAGAAATCTCGCAAAACTCATTTGAAGATGCCGAAAAAAACGATGCGGTTGATATGTTTCCGCTTGAAACGATTGCAAAAATAAAGAAACATAAATTGTTTGCCGCACCGCTTCCCGAAAGTTTCGGCGGAGTCGGAATCGGCTTAGAACACAATACACAAATACAATTACTGCGTCTGCATAAATATCTCGGTTACGGAAATCTGGTCATCGGTCGCGTTTTTGAAGGTCACTATAATGCTTTGCTTTTGATAAAACTTTTCGGGACGGAAACACAATTTGAAAAATATGCGTCCGATGTCGTCAACGATTCTAAAATTTTCGGCGTGTGGAATACACAGGCGAATAATGGGATTGAGTTTAAATCTTTAAAGAACGGTAAGTTTCAAATTAAAGGAGAAAAAACATTTGCAACCGGGATTGATTTTATCGAACGCCCGGTAATTACCGGAGCAATGCCCGACGGCGGTTGGCGGATGTGTATCGTTCCGCTTGAAAAAGTTGCAGCAAAGGTTGACGATTCGTGGTGGAATCCGCTTGGAATGAAATCGTCACGAAGCTATAAAATTGACCTGACGGGCGTTGAAATTTCTGAAGAAGATTTTATCGGCAAAGCAGGTGATTATTATTCTCAACCTTATTTTAGCGGTGGTTCGATACGTTTTGCTGCCGTCCAACTCGGCGGTGCGGAAGCACTTTTTGATAAAACCCGTGAATATCTTGTAAATCTAAACCGCACCGCAGACCCGTATCAAAAAACCCGTCTCGGCGAGATGGCGATTCGCGTGGAGAGTGGCAACTTGTGGCTGGCGGGTGCGGCGGAAAAGTTGGAAGAATACGAACAAAATCCGAATGAGCGAACAAGCGAAAAATTCCTCGCTTATGCAAATATGACCCGAACGGCAATCGAGCAAATCTGTCAGGACACGATGCTTTTCTGCGAGCGTTCGGTCGGTGCAAGAGGCTTAAACAAACCGCACCATTTTGAGCGAATAATCCGTGATCTGACAATTTATCTGCGACAACCTGCACCTGATGTTTCCCTTGCCGATGTCGGAAAATACGTTTTGAAAAGTAAAATTCCGGGTGATGATTTGTGGAAAAAATGAACGCTGAACCGCTAAATAAATCGCCGCTTGCGAATATTTCAGAGCTGGAACTGAAAAGTGCGGAAACGGTTTTGGATTGGGGAAAAACTCTCATCGTCGCACCTCATCCTGACGATGAATCGCTCGGCTGCGGCGGTGCCATCGCACTTTTACGTGAGTTTGATGTAGAAGTTTCTGTTGTGGTTTTAAGCGATGGAACGCTTTCTCATCCTCATTCAAAAAAATTTCCGGCTGAAAAACTGCGGGATTTACGCGAGTTTGAGATCAAAGATGCTTTGGAAATGCTCGGAGTTACGGAAAAAAGTATCGAGTTCTTCCGCTATCAAGACCGCTCGGTTCCAAGCGAGAATTCGGAAAATTTTAACGAAGCCGTCGAGCGTTGCTGCAAACAAATAGCGACGCTCAAACCAGATACGATTTTAGTCCCTTGGCGACGCGATCCGCATCCCGACCATCGGGCGGCGTTTCAAATAATAAATCAAGCGACGCGAAAGTTTTTTGCCGATATAAGAATCATCGAATACCCGATCTGGCTCTGGGAAATTGCCGAAAGCGTTGATGCCCCGCGTGCTTCTGAAGTTACGGCGTGGCGTTTGGATATTACAGAGGTTTTGGATAAAAAGCTTCGGGCGATTAACAAACATAAGTCGCAAACAACCGATTTAATTGATGATGATGCGGAAGGCTTTCGTTTGTCGCCCGAAGTTTTGGAAAATTTTGCAACCGATTGGGAAGTTTATCTGGAGTCAATTTAGTTATGAAAAATTCTCTGCAACCGGAATATTTTGAAAATGTCTATGCGTCAAATGACGATCCGTGGGATTTTGCTTCAAGCGAATATGAAGCGAAAAAGTATGCCGCAACGCTTGATGCTCTACCGCGTAAAGTTTATACTTCGGCGTTTGAAATCGGTTGTGCTATCGGTGTTCTAACCGAGAAATTGGCAAAGCGTTGCGGCAAATTGTTGTCGGTTGATGTTTCGGAAAAAGCTCTCGCTCAGGCACGCGAAAGATGCGAAAGTTTACAAAATGTTCGTTTTAAATTGCTCGATATAAAAGAAGAATTTCCAAATGCCGACTTTGATTTAATTCTTGTTTCGGAGGTCGGTTATTATTTATCAAAAGATGATTGGCAGAAATTGATGAACAAAATTTTTGAACATTTGAATAAAAGCGGACAAGCCGGTTTGATTCATTGGACGGATTTTGTCGAAGATTATCCGCAGACGGGCGATGAAATCCACGATTCTTTTGCTGAATTTGCCAGAGGAAAATTTAAGCAGATTAAAAGTAAACGTGAAAAAAAATATCGTTTAGATATTTGGGAAAAAATCTAGTTTGCAATGGCGGATGTTTTCTCAGAACGTATTTCTTCGAGTTTATTTTCCAATTCCTGCACAGCAATTTGAACCGGAACAAATTTGTTTTGCCCATTCTTATTTCCCTGCTGATTTTGCTTTTTATAAACATTTTCCAATAACAAACCGAAAGTCTGCGGTTTCGATAATTCTATTTCTAAATCTTCAAAATCTACGCGAAATAAACCGGCAATTTCTTTAATTTCAGCAGTTTGCGGTGTAAATCTTTTTTGAAAATTTGTCCAGACAGCACGCAATTTGCCGTGTGCTTTGAATCTTTTATCTAAAGTTTTGGCAGATTCGACCAGAAAATCTTCACCATTTTTGCCCAGATTTATCCAGTCATTTATTTGGGTTGAAAGTCCCGCTTCGGTGCGTCCGGCTTCGCGGGCGGAAGTGTAAACTTTGACGAGCGGCGAATGGCGAAATTTTGCGTCAATCCGCATCAGCGATTGATGAAATGCGACATCTTCCAAAAATCTGACTTCGGGAATTCCGCCCGCTTTTTTATATGTATCCGTCATCACGGCAAAACTTCCGTTAAAATGTTGATGATGTTTCGGGAAAGCGTCGTGCGGCAGATAATCGAGATTTGATTCTAATTCGGCTGAAAGCAGGCGATACTTCTCATCAATCAGGTGAAATTTGCGTGCCGCCGGATTCATTTTGCCAAGTTCTTCAGCGGTAAATAAAATCCGTCCGCCAACCGCATCCGCACCGTTTTCGATCTCGAATAAATTTGCCGCAATCCAATCTTCGGCAACTTGCGTATCGCCATCCGTCGTTAAAATTATTCCACCGCCTTTATCATTCTTGACCAAACGGTCGTGTGCTTCATCCATCAGCAAACGCCGCATAAATCCGCTGTTTGCGTTTATTTTTGAAGTGTTTATATTGGCAATATGAAATGATAAGAATGGGTTATCATTTTGAAATTTGCGGGCAATTTCAAGAGAATTATCAGAACAATTATTTATCAAAACGATTATTTCAAAAATATCGAAACTCAACTTTTTACTGCTCAAATCAACTTGTGTTATAAATGCAGCGAGAGTTTTATCCAGATGGTCGGCTTCATTTCGCACGGGAATTACAACCGATACAGAGCAGAAAGGTAAAATCTCTTTACTGAGCATAAAATGTGATTTGTGAAATTTGCTGACTACAATTTTATATTACTTACCAAGTGCAGGAAATTTACATTTTAGAAGTTAGAAATTTTATTTTATGTTTGATAACCGACATATAAGAAAATTTTTATCAATTTTGCACAAATTTATAATGTTCGGGACGGGATTTTTCAAAAATATCCAATTAACTAATGCTCGAATAAACAAAATCTGTCGTCATATTTCATCTGTTTATAAATCCTGTGTGCTCTCCCTGGTTTCTGTGATAAATTATTCTTAAAATTTTGATAATGGAGTAAAAAATGAGCAAATATTCGAATTATGCTCCGGCATCTTAGAAATTTTCCAATAATCAAATTGCAAAATGAGATGACGTTGAAAATTTAACGTCATCTCTTTTAGTTTTTTATTTTTTAGGTTTTCGCTCGTCTGATCCTGAATTCTCCGGTTCAGTTTCCGCTTCTTTTTGTTTCGCCGAAGTGCTTGTTCCGCTGACGGATATTTTAGGTTTTCCGCCTCCGATACCTGATTCGTAAATAACTTTATTGCTGATGCCGCGAACTATGATTTGTCCGACTTTTTCAACGGAAACTTCATTGGCTACGCCGTCAACCACAAGTTTTTTGCAAATGCCGGTCAAAGTAATTCTGTTTGAGGTCGTGTCCTTATCGAGTTCAACTTCTCTGTTTTTGCAAGGATAAGCAGCATTTGTTCCCGTGTCCGAAATGAGTAATTCTCCGCCCTCGATGCCGTCATCTTCAGTTGAATTTTGGCTCATACCGCCGATTTTTTTATCGGTTTCAGCGTTAGTTTCTATATTTGATTGTGCCGTTTCGGTATTTTCGTTTGCTTTTGGGATTTCTCTCAACTCATAATTACAACCCGCAAGAACTAATGTGAATACTAATAAAATAACGGTATTTATTTTCAAGACCTTATAACTCCTTTATATTGGGTGATTTTTCTGAATCGTCTGCTATCATAACACTTCTTAAACAGATAAAAAATCAAACAAATAAACAGAGAATTCAAACCTTTATTCACCAACGGGCATCTTAAATAAAATTACGATATATTGAAATTTCTAATTTTTTAAAGGGTTATTATTTATGAAAAAGTTTTTATTATTAATCAGTTTTACACTTTTATTATTTTCCGTATCGGCTTTTGCACAAGATAAAAATGACGAAAAGCAAATTCCGATTGATACACTTTTGGAAGCTGATTCACAACACAATTTAAATGTGGCGTGGCAGTATTTCAAACTGAAAAAGGCTTATAAAGCGGTCTTGATGCGAACGGAAGAAACCATCGCGGCAAATCCGACCTTTTCCAAAATGGATGAAGTTTTGTATTTGGCAGGAATGAGCAGTTATTATCTGGCGGAAGGCAAAGGCAAGCAAAAAATAGACTTAGAAGTCTTGAGCAAAGAAGATCAGGAACGCTTTGCCCCGAAAAGATTACGCGAAGATGCGATTGCACTTTTAGGTCAGTTGATCGAAAGTTTTCCCGAAAGCAAATATGCTGATGATGCTAAAGATACTTTAAAAAAATTAAAGCCAAAAGAGTGAACTTAAATAAAATTACGATCAATTCAAAAGACTTTAAAGAAGCAGTCAAGTTTTACCAAAAACTCAGACTGCTTTTGATTTTCACGGGAAAAATTGGTAATGGCAAATGTGTATCAATTTTTAAATGTATTTATGAAACCAAGTAGAAAACCATCAATTCTAGAACAACAACTTATTGAATTATTAATAAATAAATCTTCAATGAATATCAGATGTAATTGGAAGGAAAATTTATGGGTAAAACCAATGAAAGATGGGGAAATGGGTAGTCTTCTTTTATTCCCTAATGGGAAAATAGAAGAAAATCGTTTGTTTGGAAAATGCGTTAGTGAACATCAGTTTACCGATAAAGATGGAGTAGAAGTGATTGCCGCATTAAATATAGATAATAAAGGAGAATTATTTGAAATTGATATTTGGAAAACAGATTTTAGTTCATTAATAAGTCTTCCCAAAGAACTGTTACATACTAATTTGATTGTTGATGATTAAGAATCAATATAGATGATTTTGCTTCTGAAATTCTATAAAAAAAGAAAGAAGTTTATTTTTCTCTTTTGCAACAAACACTCACAAACCCTATAATCTCTACTTTTTAACAGCAAAAATATAATAGGAGCAAATTTTAATAAATGTCTTTAACAGTTGTAGGTTCGGTTGCGTTTGATGCGTTGGAAACGCCTTTTGGGAAGCGTGATAAAATTTTGGGTGGTGCGGCGACGCATTTTTCGATTTCGGCTGGTTTTTTTACCGATGTTCGGGCGGTCGGGATTGTCGGGAATGATTTTGGGGACGACGATTGGGCGGTTTTTGAGCGTCATAATGTCAATGTTGATGATGTCGAGGTTGTCGAAGACGGGAAGACTTTTTTCTGGCGTGGCAGGTATGAATACGATATGAATGTCGCTCATACGCTTGATACACAACTCAATGTTTTTGAGACGTTTAACCCGAAATTGTCGGATGAATCGAAAAATACTGACCTTTTGTTTTTGGCGAATATCGTGCCGATGATTCAAAAAGGCGTGCGTGAGCAATCGAATGCGAAATTCGTGGCGATGGACACGATGAATTTTTGGATTGATTCGATGAAAGATGCGGTGATCGAAACGATGAAAGTTGT
>JALZKH010000171.1 GCA_030859345.1 Acidobacteriota bacterium
AAGTCTATCATCTCGAAGGCGGCATCATCGAATACATTCGCAAAGTTAAGGAAAATAACCTTAAAAACAAGTTTAAAGGAAAAAATTTTGTCTTTGATGCAAGGATGGGCGAAAGAATTACCGAGGATATTCTAAGCAATTGCCATCAATGCGGCGAACTTTGCGACAAGCATAGAAACTGCGAAAATACTGGCTGTCATTTGCTTTTTATTCAATGTGATAAGTGTTTTGAGAAATTCGACGGTTGTTGTTGTTCAGAATGTCGGGAAATTACTCAATTACCGGAAGATATACAAAAAGAAATTCGACAATCGCAAAATGAAGAATCAAAACTTTTCAGTAACAGCCAAAAGCGTCGGAAAGCAAAATTAGGCGGAAAACTAAAATAAATTGGATGAACTTTTAGAGTTTGAGCTAAATTTATTTATCATAATTATTTACTTATGTTTTTAGAAAAAATTCTTTATATTTCGCATCTAAGCCTTTGCTTTAACACTTCCAACATCAGCAGATTTCTCAGCCATTTTCGGAATAATTTTCTGCGGAACTTCTATCGCACCTTTGATGTGGCGAGTGTTCGTAAAATGCCCGGCGACATAAACTCCTGAAACATTCGTTTCAAAAGTTTCTTCATCATAAACAGGAACTTCGCCATATTTGCCGAATTCAGTTTCGACACCGAGATTTGTGAGCATCGTCAGATCAGCATCCGAACCGACCAGCACGAAAACGACATCATTTTCCAAAACTTGCCGTTTGCCGTTTTCGTCTTCGAGGACGACATCTTTTTCACGGATTTCTAAAACTTTCCCGAGAAAAAACAAATTTAAACAACGCTTTTTCAACTGTTCGACCAAAGGATCACGCACCCAATATTTGATACATCCTTGTTTCGGATCGGTTTCTTCCCAATCCTTGCGAAAGATCGCCAAAGTCGTTTCCGCACCTTCATCTGCAAGAAATAAAGCCGCTTCGCCCGCCGAATTCCCGCCGCCGACGATCAGAGCCTTTTTCTTCACCCACGGATAAGTTTCCCGAAAATGATCGTGAACCTTCAGCAAATCTTCTCCCTTCACATCCAACTTTCGCGGATAATCCATCGCACCAATTGCAAACAAAACATTTTTCGATTCATATTCGCCCTTCGGCGTGATCGTCCGAAAATGATTTTCGCCCAATTTATCAACCTTCAAAACTTCCTCTTCCCATTGCACCTTCAATTCATTATCCAAAACGAATTTCACATAATAAGAAAGCAATTCCTCACGAGTCGGCTTTTCTCTAGCAGGCTGCAAATCGTTTTTGATAAATTCGAGTTCATCCGTCGTCGAAAAAACGGTCAATCCAACCGGATAGTTATAAATCGTATTCCCGATCAGAGCTTTTTCAATGACAAGATATTTTAAGCCGAGTTTCTTAGCTTCGTAAGCAGCTGAAATTCCGGCAGGTCCCGCTCCAATTATTATTAAATCTTTCATTTGGGAAGTAAGTTTATGAAATCTCCGTTTCAACTAAAATTTTTATCAATTCCTGAAATTCTTTTACATCCAAGTGTAAAATGTCCGCTTCCAGTTCGTTTATCAAATCTTTTTCACGCAAATTGTTAAATGCAACATCCAAATCCGACAAAGTTTGGTCGGCAACTTTAATTTCTCTTACAAAATCAATTTTCGATTCAGCTTCGATAGATTCGGTAACGTCATCCTGAACCAATTTCCATCTTTCAACTAATAATTTTGATAAATTATATTCATTCCGTTCTTTACCTAAATGCAAGCAAAGTTTAGCGATCTTCATCCCGAATATATTCGATTTGAGTCGCAGTAGATCGTTTTTAGCTATCATTTCTTTTCTCCAATTGCTTCAACTGTTCAGTAAATTTCTCTATCTGCAACTTCGTGTTCTCAAGATTCCGCTTGCTTTCCATATAATTTTCCCATTCGCCAGTGTTCGTCAGAGCCTTGATAACATCCTCCTCCAAAGCGTGCGACATCACCACAAGCAGATCGCTCAAAGCCTCGTTTGATTGTAAAAGTGATTGAATTATTGTGTAAGCAAGTTTTGCATTCGGTAGGTCAATATCTTGTAAATCGTTCATATTTATTTGTGCAATATTCACTTAATCTATTGTAAATTCAGCATCTCTTGGGACTAACCAAATTTCTGTTTTTAAGTTTTTTGAAGTTCCTCCATTTACAAATATGAAAGAACAATCTTGTCCGCTATAACCACATCTTCTTATACTATTTCTTATTCTGTTTTCAGAATTTGATATTTCTGAACTTTTTCCGTATGTGATTATGTAGCTAATAATATCGTCATTATCTCCTAAAATATCTTGCACTTTTACTATAATTTCTTTTAGTTCAGTATCACTAGGATTTGTAAACTCTTTATATAATTCTGCTTTAAATTTTTCGGTGGGTGTCGGAGTTGGTTTTTTGGCATTTTTGGGAATTACCCATAACTCAGTAGTTTGCGATTTACGAAAACCTCCACGTATAAAACTAAAACTTTCCCATTTAACTTTTTTAGTTTTGTAAAGATAGTTTTGATAATTTTGAATCAATTCACCAATAGAGGTTCGTGATTTACCCGATTCAGCATAAACAATAATGTGTAATCTTGAATCAGGTAAACTTATTAGCATTTCAGAAAACTTATCAAGTTTCTCCTTCCAAATACTTTCTTGCACACTGCCAAATTCATCAAATTTATATGCTTGCGGTTCATCTTGTGAAAATCCAGTAATGGGTAAACTAATAAGAAATGTAAGTATAAAAATAAATCGAAACATATTTCCTCCTAGAAAATCTCCGCTAAATCCAATTCAAATCCTTGCAAAACATCTTCGCCCGAAACTCGTTTAGGATTATCTAAAATTTCAACTTCGCCATTTTGCCGATAGATGTAAACTTGTTTTTCGTAAGGATCAATCAGCCAGCCGAGTCGTACGCCGTTTTCGATGTATTCTTCCATTTTTTCCTTTATTGTTTTCAAGTTATCCGTTTTTGAGCGAAGTTCGATTACAAAATCAGGAATGATACGGGCAAATTTTTCTTCTCGTTCTTCTTCCGTGAGCGAAAAATACTTTTCCTTTGTTATCCAAAAAGCATCGGGAGCTCTTTTTGCACCGTTCGGTAAGGTGAACATTCCATCCGATTCAAAAGGTAGCCCCGTTTTATCTTTCTTTGCCCAAAATGTAAGTTGAAAATTCACTTCATTATTTTTTCGGCTTGTTTCTAAAAATGTTGGCGGCATAATTATTAATTTTCCTCTTTTGTCCAGTTCAAACCTATAATCTTTGTTACGCTGACAAAATTCATAAAATGCCTCGTCTGTCATTTGAAAAGGATATAAATCCAAAGTAATGTTAATCGCATCTATTTGAGTTGTTCCGATCATAATTTTTTACCTCTTTGCACTATTTTAACTCATTTATTCGATAAACGGTAAATCTTTGACTTTTGCCGTATATTCACTAATTTTCAATTCTGTTCCTTCTTCTAAAAAAGCATTACGAACATAGCCAAGTGCGATTGTTTTCTTTAGTTTCGGCGAATAAGTTATTGATGTAATTGTTCCTGCATTTTTATTATCGAGCGATTTTATTTCTTCACCGATCAAACCAATCTCTACCGCTTGCGGTTCAAACAATTCTTCAATAACCAAACCTTTCAACTCCTTCGCAACTTTGCCGCGAAAATGTATGCGGGCGATAACTTCTTGTCCGATGTAGCAGCCTTTGTTGTAGCTGATTGCGTTTGCCAAACCGACTTCAGGAACGACGGTTTCTTCGTTCATATCAACATTGTATTTTGGAATCCCGTTTTCGATTCGCAAGGTTTCATAGAGTTCGTCGGAAATTTCTATAAAATTTTCATTTAACAAATTTTTCTCGAATATTTCGGCTTCATTTTTCGGAATAAAATAATTTTCATTAAGTTTAAGTATATTTTCACAATTCAAGTCTAAATCATCCGTTTTACCAAAAAATCTATAACAAACAAAATTTTCAGTTAAATCATTCACGTGAAAATCTCCCGCATAAGTAAATCTAAATAAATTGTCGTGAATCTTTTGATAAGTTTCTTCTTCGGTTTCAAACAAAAATTTGTCGCCTTGCCGCAAAACTCCGACAACTGCAAGTAAACGCCCTTTCGGATTCGGAAAAGCCGCACGCATTTCTGTTTTATCTTCTAAAGTTTTCATATCGTTTGTAATTAAACCGTCGAGAAATTGAACCGCTTCGCCGCCTGAGACTTCGACTAAACCTCGCTTTTGTCTATAGAAACCAATACTGTCGCCGTTTCTGATTTTGTTATAATTTTCTTTGTTCATCTTTTTCTTGGTTTTTACTTTTACCTTTTTACTTTTTACTTTTGCTAATTTCCCTTTCCAAAAACTTATAATCCGCAAATTGCTGTTCCATATTTCGATGCGACGCGATGACTTGCGGACTCGGATGGTAGAGCGGAATCAAACGTCTTTTGTTCCAAATTATTACATTGGCGACATTTTCTTTTATTTTCAAATCGTGCGGTTCGATCTTTTTGATGGCTTCGAGTGCAACTGTTCCGAGCGTTACAATGATTGGCGAATCAATTAGATTTATTGTTTTTTCCAAATATGAAGCACAATTATTCATCTCGCTTTTTTTCGGTCTACGGTTTGCTCCGCTCGGTTTTCGCGGACTGCATAGAACTGCGTTCATAATGAAAATATCTTCGCGTTTCAAATTTATCGAATCAATCAACGCCTGAAAATTTTTGCCCGAATTATCGCCCGAAAAAGGTTTGCGTGTTCTGTCCGCCCCTTGTCTGCCGGGAGCTTCGGCGATGAACATAACTTTCGGATTGATATTGCCATTCATCTCACTTAACACGGCGATCTTGTCCGCTAAATCAGGGCAGATCGTGCATTTTCTAGCCTTCATTGCGAGAGTTTCAAATCGCTTTTGTTTAGTTTGCTTCATCGAATTATTAAATCTATTATGCTAAATTCGTATTTGTATGAGCAAACGCGAAAAACTCATTGAAAAAATTCTTTCTGGGAAATCAGATTCAAATATCAAGTTTGAAGAATTGAGAAAATTGTTGCTCAGTTTGGGTTTTGAAGAAAGAATCAAAGGAAGTCATCATATTTACAGAAAAGAAGGAATTGAGGAAAAGCCGAATTTACAGAAAGATGGCAACAAAGCAAAGAGTTATCAAGTCAAACAAGTTCGTGGAATTTTGCTAAAGTATAATTTAGGAGATGAGTGAAATTATGCACAAATACGAAATTATTATTTATTGGAGCGATGAGGACAAAGTTTTTGTCGCCGAAGTGCCTGAACTCAAAGGTTGTATGGCACACGGAGAAACTCAATCGGAAGCGGTAAAAAATATAAATGAAGCGATGGAATTGTGGATTGAAACAGCAAAAGAGTTCGGAGATAAAATTCCCGAACCGAAAGGGAAATTAGCATTAGTTTAAAAAGAATATTAATAAAAAATTTATGAGTCAGATTACTGAAGAACAGGTTTTAGACCAATTAAGAAATATACAAGACCCCGATTTAAAAAAGGATATTGTTACGCTTGATTTTATCAAGGATTTGAAAATCGAAGGCGGCGATGTTTCGTTTCGGATTGTTTTGACAACTCCGGCGTGTCCCGTTAAAGAAGAGTTTGAAGCGGATGCGAAGGAATTAGTTGGAAGCATCGCAGGGGTTGAAAATGTCAACGTGATTATGGATGCGGAAGTTCCAAAAGGTCGCGGGATTGCAAATAATGTGGCGATTCCGGGCGTGAAAAATATTATTGCGGTTTCGAGTGGAAAAGGCGGTGTTGGAAAATCAACGGTTGCGGTAAATTTAGCTGTGGCATTAACCAAAGACGGTGCAAAAGTCGGGCTTATGGATGCGGATGTTTATGGACCGAATATTCCGATGATGTTGGGAATCGGGCAAGTTCAACCGCAGATTGGTCAGAACAATAAATTAATTCCTATCGAAGCACACGGCGTTAAAATAATTTCGATGGCGGTTCTTGTTCCGGCGGATAAGCCGATGATTTTGCGTGGTCCGATGCTTCACGGGGTTGTGCGGCAGTTTTTGAGCGATGTTGATTGGGGCGAACTCGATTATTTAATTGTGGATATGCCGCCGGGAACGGGTGATGTTCAGCTTTCGCTGGCTCAATTAGTTCCCGTTCAAGGTGCTGTTTTAGTAACGACCCCGCAAAAGGTTTCGCTCTCGGATGTTACACGGGCTTTGAAAATGTTCGAGCAAGTGGCGATTCCTGTTCTCGGAATAGTTGAAAATATGTCGTATTTTATCCCGCCCGATATGCCCGACAAACGCTACGATATTTTCGGCGAAGGCGGCGGACGCAAATTTGCCGAGACTCACGGAATTCCTTTTCTCGGCGAAGTTCCGCTCGGAATGGAAGTCCGCGAAGGCGGCGATAAAGGAACGCCCGTTGTTGTTTCGCATCCTGAATCTCCGCAAGCGATTGCGTTCCATAAAACTGCGGAAGAAGTCGCCCGTCAGATTTCGATTGAGGCGATGAAACCTGAACTTGTGATTATGTCGAAGGCTAAGTGAATTAATCGGAGTGCAAGCATACTTGCTTACACAATTGCGTATTTCAGCAATTGAAAGAAGTTTCATATCAAAAAATTTGACCAAATACTTAGTCCGCTTGAAGCAAACAAACTTGCAAGCAGGGATGCTTGCACTACCAAACTTAATTGGCAAACCATTATTACTTGTTTTGCGTCAAAAAATCTTGTAATATTGAAATTAAAGTAAAGATTAGTTTTTAACTTTTCTTTCAAACAATTTATTAAAGGAGATTATAAATAAAATTATGGCAGCAGTAGCAGCACCAAATGTTGAATTAAAAGTTACGCCGAGTGCGGCGGTTGAGATTAACAAGTTTATGGAAAGCGAGGATGATTTGCCGGAAACTGCCGGGCTTCGCGTGAGAGTTGTGCCGGGCGGTTGTTCGGGATTTCAATATTCGTTGAATATCGAAGAAGAATCTAAGCAAGGCGATCACATCTTTGAACAGGAAGGCGTGAGACTTTTTGTTGATATGTTCTCCGGTCAGTATTTGAACGGCATCACGGTAGATTACGTTTCAAATATGATGGGTTCGGGCTTTACGTTTGAAAATCCGAATGCGACCGGCGGCTGCGGTTGCGGATCATCATTCTCAGCTTAGTAACAAATTAAAACTTTATTAATAAAACCGTGAATAATTCGTGGTTTTATTAGTTTAGATGCAGATGTTTTAATCTGCATTTTTTATATTTGAAAAACTTTTCAGGAAAATTAACTTGATTAGAACTTTTCTTTAACATACAAAGGACAACACGAAAACGCGAGGTAGATAGGCGGAAGTCCGCAGAGAAACTCTTGGGTTAAACCCAAGAGTTTCTCTGCGGACAAGGCTTGCCTTCTGAGAACTTGTATTCCCTCAAAAACAAACTTGCCAAATAATACTTGTTTCAGGTTATAATGATTTTGGCATTTGCAATTTTCTAAATTTTTAGAGAAACTTCTAAAGTCCTAGAAAAAGTAACAACAAATAATACAATTAAATTGAGTGATCCAAAAGTTTTAATTTTTGGAAAAACCAGTGTTTTGGCTATTTTTTTAAATAGACGGCAAAAACCGTTCTAGCCTTTTTTTAAATTCCCGATAAATATCTTATATTATGACTTTTATAAAACAATCCCTGAAATATCTTTCTGTATTATCTATCATATTATTCGCAACATTTTCCACAGTTGCTCTTGTCAATGCTCAAGACAGAGAAAGAATTGTAGATCAAGCCGAAAGACAACAAATCCGTTCAACCGAACAAATAATGGATTCCAACAATCCGGGACGAAAAATTTTAACCAACAGAATCGTCATTTTAGATACTCCTCAGCAACAGAAATCTTTAGTTAAGAAAACTTCTTCAAGCCGTCCGACAGTCAATGCAAATAATACTTTAGCCAATCGCAGTTATTTTAATGCAACAGCCCGTTCGATGATGATTCGCTCTATTCAATCTAAAATTGGAATTCGTTATGTATTAGGAACTCAGGGACCAAATGCTTATGATTGTTCAGGATTTATTTGGAAAGTATTTCAGGAAGCCGGAATAAATTTTATCAGAACAAGTGCAAGAAGTTACTGGCAAAGTTCTGAGCCGGTTTTCGGCAATGACAGATTTCAATTCGGGACACTCGTTTTCTTCAATGGTTTAGGTCACGTTGGCATAGTTGCTGATGAAAATGGTTTTTATCACGCATCTACCAGCCAGGGAATTACCTATTCTCCTTTTAGAGGATACTGGGAAAATCGAATCGTCGGTTTTCGCCGCATTCCTCAAAATTACGGAAATACTTATGATAATGATTGGGAAATCATTTCCGAGGATAGTGAAAAATAAATTTATCTGAAATATCTCCTACTGAACAAATCCGGCTTTCGGCTCTTGATTTTTAACTTCCCAAATATATGCAATTTTTTCTATCACTACATACGCAACTCTTTCGTGTTCATCCCGCATATAGAGCAATCCGTCCTTAACATCTATCACATCTCCGCGAACGATAGCACTCGTTCCACAAGATATATCAACTTCTTTACCCATTAATTGTTTTAAAAAATCTTCCATATTTTCTCCAGTAAATTAAAATTCGTTATTTTCGGACTACCCCGCAGCAAGCTGACGGGGCATTCGCCCGAAAATTAGTCGGTCAAAGCACCGACTACCACGAATTTTCTAAGAACAAAGAACTGTCGCCCTTTC
>JALZKH010000034.1 GCA_030859345.1 Acidobacteriota bacterium
CTCTCTCTCTCTCTCTCTCTGTGTTCTCCGTGTCTCTGTGGTGAATAAATTCTTAACCGCAAAGAACTGCACCGCCGTTGATGTTTATGATCTCGCCCGTGATATGCTGCGACCAATCCGACAGCAGGAAACAGATCGAAAGTGCGACATCATCGGTCAGAGCCATACGTTTTAGAGGAATTCCGTCAATCACAGATTTTTTATAATCTTCATCTTCAAAAACAGGACGAACCATCGCCGTTTCGATCCAACCGGGAGCAACGGCATTGACGCGGATTTTCGGACATAATTCGCTTGCTAATGCTTTTGTAAAAGAGATTTGTCCGCCTTTTGAAGCCGCATAATTTGAATAATTTGCTTCGCCGCGTTGTCCGGCGGTTGAAGAAACAAGGACGATTGCACCGTTATCTTGCTTTTTCATCGCCGGAACGCAAGCCTTTGTCATCGCCCACGCGGATTTTAAGTTCGTATTTAAAACTTTATTCCAAACATCTTCCGACATTTCCTCAATCGGCGAACCTTCCCAAATTCCCGCATTTAAGACGAGCAGATCAATCTGCCCGAATTCTTCCAGAGCCTTTTCTGCAATATTTCTCGCTTCGAGCCAATTTGAAACATCGCCTTGCACAGCGATTGCTCCAACGTCCAAACGCTTGCAAATATCAACAACTTCATTCGCCGCATCTTCCCGCGACAAATAATTAACAACAACATTCGCCCCCGCTTCCGCCAATCTTAAAGCCGTCGCCCTTCCGACACCGCGAGATGCTCCCGTGATAATCGCGGTTTTTCCTTCAAACAGATTTTTCGGTAATCCGATGTATTTCTTTTCCATAATTTTTTTATTTATAGATATATTTAGCCACGAATTACACGAATTACACAAATTAAAAACAAAAATTTATTCGTGTTATTTGTGTAATTCGTGGCTAAGTTATTTTCGTGATATAAAGTTAATTATGAACGAATCAAACACATTTGAAAATCTTCCAATCGAATGGCGACCGACCGACGAAGTTATCGAAAAGGCTCAACTGACCAAATTTATGAAACAGATCGGCGTTTCGACTTGGGACGAGCTTTATCAAAGATCAATCGAAGACGTTGAGAGTTTTACGGATGAGGTTTTGAAGTTTTTGGACATAAAATTCGATCCGCCTTATGAAAAATTACTGGACACTTCCGAAGGAATCGAATGGTCAAAATGGTGCGTTGGAGGCGGTTTGAATATCACGGAAATGTGTCTTGACCGCTGGATCGGAACGGAGATTGAAGATCAGCCTGCGATAATTTGGGAAGGTGAAGAAGAAGGTCAAGTTTGCGAACTTTCATATAAAGAGTTACACGGTGATGTCGAATTGTGTGCGGCTGGAATACGCAGTTATGGTTTTAAAAAAGGAGATGCGATAGGAATTCATCTACCTATGATGATTGAAACTGTTGTTGCACTTTTAGCAATCAACAGAATTGGAGCGATTGCCGTTCCGGTTTTTAGTGGATATGGAGTTGAAGCGATTGCAAGTCGTATGAATGCGGTCAAAGCTAAAGGAATTTTTGTATGTGATGGTTTTCCAAGACGAGGAAAATCAATTAATACTTTTGAGGTTGCCGACAAAGCCATTTCAAAATGTGAAACGATTGAAAAAGTTTTTATCGTAAGCAGAAGTTTTGACGAAGATTTTTATGAAGATTTTTCTAAATTAGAAAGTGAAAGCCCAAATGCTGGAAAATTTGTGGAATGGACACAGGAACTTATCGGACTTGGATTTGACAATAAAGATTTCTATTCTGAACCAACTTCCGCCAATGATCCGGCGATAATTTTATACAGTTCAGGCACGACGGGCAGACCGAAAGGGATTGCTCATGTGCATTGCGGATTTCCGATAAAGGCGGCTCAGGATATGGCTTTTGGGACGGACGTGGGCAGGGGAACACGCATTTCTTGGGTAACGGACATCGGTTGGATGATGGGACCCTGGTTGATCTACGGTGCTTTGATAAACGGTGCGACGATGGTGCTTTATGACGGTTCGCCCGATTATCCGAATCCCGACCGGATGTGGGAATTTTCCGTCAAACACAAGGTCGAGATTTTGGGAATTTCGCCGACGCTGATTCGCGTGCTTTTGACCAAAGGTGACGATCTGCCGAAAAAACACGATCTTTCAAGTCTTCGTGCGTTTGCTTCGACGGGCGAACCTTGGAATCCCGCACCTTGGTATTGGCTTTTTGAAAAAGTCGGCGGTGGAAAGTTGCCGATCATAAACTATTCGGGCGGCACGGAAATCTCCGGCGGAATCCTGATGGGAAATCCCTTGCTGCCGCAAAAACCCGGCTCATTTCCCGCACCGTGTCCCGGAATGGCGGCGGATATTTTGAATGAGGACGGCGAATCCACCGAAGCTGGCGAAGTCGGCGAACTTGCCATCAGAAAACCCTGGATCGGAATGGCGAGAGGTTTTTGGGAAGAAAACGAAAGGTATCTCCAAACTTATTGGTCGAGATTTGAAAAAATCTGGGTTCACGGCGATTTTGCCGTCAGAGATGCGGACAATCAATGGTATATTCTTGGACGCTCGGACGACACGCTCAACATCGCCGGAAAACGCGTCGGTCCCGCCGAGATCGAAAGTCTATTAGTCGCAGATTCACGAGTCGTCGAAGCCGCCGTCATCGGAGTTCCCGACAAAATAAAAGGAACGGCAATGGTCGCCATCTGCGTTTTGAAAGATAATGAAACGGAAAACCTCGAAACCGAATTAAAAAACTTCGTCGCCAAAGATATGGGCAAGCCGCTCAAGCCTTCAAGAATCCATTTCGTTTCCGCCCTGCCAAAAACCCGCAACGCAAAAGTTATGCGTCGCGTCATCCGTTCAGCATATTTAGGCGAAGATGTCGGCGATGTATCGGCGTTGGAAAATGAGCAGACGGTTGTGGAAATTCAAAATATCAAAAATTAATTGGTGTTTTCTTTTTCTTTTTCTTTTCTTTCCATTTCAACAATTTCGGCTATTCCATCGTTTGTTAACTGGATGTGCGGATTTAATTTGTAATCGGCATCTAGCGAAAAGCCGTTGCAATCTGCGTCTGCATAGCCGTATTCGGTCAGCCAGAATTCTCTTGGAAAGTTGTGATTTGAGGAATAATCATCAAGTAAATTTTCGAGATTTTGCCAACGGTAATTTTGTTCATAAAAGAATTCTATCTGATAGAGTTTTGCGTCGTAAAACCGCAAATATATTGCACGAATCCCCGTCAATTTTCCTTTAGCTTTTTTCTTTATGTAATTTTGGAAATATGTGCTTTGTCCTTCTTTGTCGGCTTTTACTTTTATTCCCAAAATACTTCTCGCTTCGGTTGGCGACATTCCTAAACTGAGATTTTGCAAAGTCGGAGCTTCCGCGAGAGTTAATTCACACTTTTGTTGAGCAAAAAGATTTGCTGATAAAAGCAGAATCGAGATTGTAACAAGGAAAATTTTCATAAACTTTAATCAATCTGAAAAGTCGCCACGCTCGTCGGTGTTTCGTAGCAGCGGACTTTGTAAACCTGCACACGCTCATCACCGACACGCGAGTTCAAATACTCGCAAATATAAGCCGCAAGATTTTCCGCCGAGGGATTTAATTCCTCATCAAACGGTGGAAGTTCGTTGATATTTCGGTGGTCGAGATAATCAACAATTTCATCCGCTGCCACCTTCAAATCACCGAAATCTATCAGCAAACCGATATTATTTAATTCCTCGCCGCGTGCAAAAATCTCGATCTTATAATTGTGTCCGTGCAGATTTTCGCACTTCCCTTTGTATCCACGCAGTTGATGTGCGGACGAGAAATTGCGTTCGATCATTACTTCGTAAAATGATGGCATATATTTATCTTAAAAAACTAATTGGTAAAACGAGATATAAGTGTAATTTAGATCTCGTGATAGTATGAATTACACGGCAATACTTATCTTTAACGATTTCCAATATAAAAAGTATCTCAAACGATGAAATTTCTAGCAACACAAGTCGCTTATTTTATAGATCAGAATGAAACTCGCCAAAATATCAAAGCATTGGCAAAGTATGTTCTTTTTCTGACTGTTACGGTGATTGCTTTCTCGATCGTGTTTCATTTCATAATGCTTCAAGAAGGTCGGGAGTTTTCGTGGATCACGGGATTTTACTGGACTTTGACGGTGATGAGTACGCTCGGTTTCGGCGACATAACCTTTGAAAGCGATCTCGGTCGCTTTTTTAGTATGATCGTTTTGCTTTCGGGAATAATGTTGCTTCTTATAATGTTACCGTTTGCGTTTATACGCTTTTTTTATGCTCCCTGGCTTGAAGCTCAACTTCACAGCAAAGCACCGAGGGAAATTCCGCCCGACACGAAAGACCACGTTATTATTTCTCAATATGATTCGGTTGCTAAAAATCTGATCAAACGGCTCGAACATAATCAGATAGAGTATTTTGTTATCGAGGAAGATACGGCAAAAGCCTCACAACTTTATCAGGACGGTGTATCGGTTGTTCAAGGAAACACCGACAGCCGCAAAACTTATGAGAATCTGGCGGCGAAGAATGCACGACTGGTTTTTGCAAACTCATTCGATACGATGAACACAAATATTACGCTCACCGTTAGAGAAATCTCCCCAAACATTCCGATTGCCGCTGTTGCTGAAAATTTTGATTCAATTGATATTCTCCAATTAAGCGGAGCAACACACGTTCTTCCACTCAAAAAACAACTAGGCGAGCAACTGGCAAATCGAATCAGCGTCGGGAGGCAAAGAACTCATATCATCGGCAATATTGATGATTGGATGGTTTTTGAATTCACCGTGCAGGGAACGAAATTAGCGGATTTAGAACTAAAGAATTCGGGCATCAGAAAAGCAACGGGCATAAATGTAATAGGAGTTTGGGAACGCGGTCATCTTCTGCGGGCGACTCCCGAAACCGTTTTGACGGATTTCTGCGTTCCGGTTGCTGTCGGCACACAGGAACAAATTAACAAACTCGAAGATTATTTAAAAGTTGAAAATCCTTCATCCGAAGCGGTTCTGATTCTCGGCGGCGGAAAGGTCGGACGGGCGGCGGCTCGTGACTTAAAGAAAAAGAATCACAAGGTTTTTATGGTAGATTCCAAAAAAGCTATGCGGAAAAAGATCGGCAATATTCCAGACCGTTTCGTTGTCGGAGATGCCGCCGATAGCGAAGTTTTATTTGAAGCGGGCTTGAAGGAATCTTCCTTAATAATTCTTTCGACCAATGACGACGCGGTAAATATCTATCTATCAATTTATTGTCGCCGGCTTAAACCCGACACGCGAATTGTTAGCCGACTCACACACGAACGAAATCTCGAAGCAATTCACCGTGCCGGAGCGGATTTTGTTCTAAGCTACGCACCGCTTGCATCGGAATCGGTAATCTCCATAATTCAAGGACGAAAACCAATAATTATGGGCGAAGGTGTCGAGTTTTTAACCGTCAAACTGCCGTCTTCATTAGTTGGAAAAACCCTAGAACAAAGCCGCATCGGTTCGCTGACAGGTTTAACCGTTTTAGCCGTCCGCACGGAAGATAAAGTTTTCCCAAATCCTAAACCAACGACGGTTCTACCGAAGAATTGCAAACTAAATGTTCTCGGAACATCCGAGCAATTGCAGAAGTTTAAGGAATTATTTACTTAGAAAAATTACGTTTTAACGTCCCAAACAGACAGCAGTTAATAATTTTGAAACTAAATTATAGATATTTTTTGATCTTAATTCAGCACGATGTAAAAAGTTTAACTCGCAAGCATTATCAATCAATTTAAATATCTCATAGTTTCCATTTTCTGCAACAACATCGAATACATCGTAACCCTCAAACTCACTTTCAAATGAAAGATTTGCTCCACGCGAGAGCAACAATTTTACAGTTGCTAAATCATCATTTTTCGCCGCCATTATTAAAATTGAATTCGATGACATACAACAAGCATAAACTTGATTTACATTCGCTCCATTATCTAAAAGTAGTTTTACAATTTCATAGTTTCTTTCTCTTACCGCGACAACAACAGGACGAAGAAGATCATGATCATCATTTGGAGAATTAACATTTGCACCTTCAGATAAAAGTTTTTTTGTTAAAACAATGTCGTTCTTTTCAATTGCAGTTTTCAAATCTCTATGCAATTTTGCACAATACGGATTTACAATTCCCTCACCGATTTCCGCATATGCATTCGATTCCGAATAGTAAATCGTATTTGATAAACACTTTTGTCCATTATTTTGTTTAGTGGAAATCAATGTTACTTGATTTTCACCTAAAAAGACGTTTGGTTGATCGAAAAAATATGAAGAGAAAGGAATTGTCAGAAATCCGATAATACAAAAAATTGAGATAATTGAAATAAATTTTAATGATTTCATAAGCCTTACCTTTCAAATACGCTTGCCACATCTTTTAAGTCCGTAGTTATTTTAGTCTTTGGCAAGCTATTTAGAAAACCTTTTCCGTTATTTATTCACTATTATATCGGTTCAAATATAGTTTGCCATCATAATCAATAATGCCGATTTTCAGATTCTCAATTGCACCGCGTCTGCCTAAAACATTACGTTTGAAATTTTCATCTTCGGCAAAATAAACCATTACATCGAACAAATCATCTTCAATTATAAGCGTAACCTGATGACCAAAAACCCAAAACGAATCGGTTGCCGTGCCGACTCTGTTACGCAAGCCTGTTTCGATTTTCAGTCCGAGTGCTTCGCCGTATCTGCGTTCAAAAATACAGAATGATGAACCCGTATCTATCTTTGCTTCAAATGTGGTTGAATCTTTTCCTAAACGCAGTTCGACCGATAGCGAAATGCCTGCTTGTCCCGCATCATATTGAATAAATTTTTCAAATTCGATTCGATAAGCCATTTTCTACCAACCCGCCCAAAGTTCTTCATCCTCTCGTGCGACATAGGTTAGAAGCGGTTTTTCCGCACCTATTCGCTTTGCTTCCCGGTCAACTTCCCGCAGAGTTTTACCTACTGCAAGGAGTTTGCCATTTTCCAAAGCAACGTATTTTCCGGCAACTTCGTTGCGATGAGTCTTGAGCCATTCGATATTCGGACTCGGATTTTTTCCGCCGTTTTGTTCTGTATCACCTTTTTGTTTTTGCAAAAACTTCATCAATTCACGGCGTTCTTCATCTGTTAATTTTTCGACTTTTTCAATTACCTCATCTAAAACTGCTTGCATTTTTTTTTCCTCCGTTGAACATTTGTTCGACATCTTTTAAGTCCGTAGTTATTTTAGTCTTTGGCAAGCTATTTAGAAAGTCTTTTCCGTAGCCTTTGGTTCTGAGGCGTGAATCTAAAAGGGCGATTACGCCTGTGTCGGTTTTGCTTCTGATTAATCTGCCGATTCCCTGTTTTAGAGTGATTATGGCGTTCGGGACGCTGTATTCGAAGAAGGATTTTCCGCCGTTTTCGTCTATGTATTTTGTGCGGGCGGCGACGACGGGATCGGATGGGACGGCGAATGGGAGTTTGTCAATTATTACGCAGGAAAGCTGGTCACCGCGAACGTCAACGCCTTGCCAAAATGATGATGTGGCGAAAAGAACGGCGTTTGGTGTTTCCTTAAATTGTTCCAAAAGTCCGGTTTTTGACATTGAGCCTTGCACGAAACACGGGAAATTTACGCGGGATGAGACAAGTTCGTAAAGTGCGTTCATTGAATAAAAACTTGTTGAAAGGACGAATGCACGCCCGTTTGTGATTTGTAGAAGTTTGATTATTTCACCCGCCGCCATCTGCGAGAATTCGGGTGAACGCGGATCGGGCATTGATTTCGGTAAATAAATTATCGCTTGTTTTTCGTAATCGAAAGAACTCGGTGCAAGCAAAGTGTCGGTTGTTTCATTATCTAAACCTAAACGATTTTGAATAAAATTAAATTTGCCGTTTGTCGAAAGCGTGGCGGAAGTCATTACGACAGTTTCGACTTTTTCAAAGAGTTTTTCCTGCAAAAGATTTGAAACATCAATCGGCGACGCACGCAGGAAAACTCCTCTCCCGCGGCGTTCCAGCCAATAAACATAATTTTGTTCGGTTTGCGTAACGATAAAATCCAGATCAAATCTTGTTTGACGGATTCGCCTGACAAAACTTTCGGCTTCGGGCATTTTTTCTTCGTAAACGGCAACAGCGGTTTCCAGTTGTTCGAGCGAATTGTCCAGTTGAAAATACGCTTCGCCCAAAGCTGTCGGTTCGAGGTCGTCTTTTGTTTTGCGGACAAAGGAATTTTGTGCCAGCGGAAAACGTCCTTCTTTTCCGCGTCCTTCCGAAAATCTCGCCCAGAATTGATCGGCGAATCCGATGATTCTAGCCACATTTTTTGTTAAATTGCGGACAATTACCGCATCGGTGATCGGCAGATTGTCGGCATCTCTGCCTAATTCATCAATTTGAAAACTTGAGATTTGAAAGCCGAAATAATCGGCGGCGATGTCTTCGATAAGATGTGCTTCGTCAAAAATCACCGCACCGTAATCGGGCAGAACTTTGCCGTATTGATTGCCGCGAACACTTAAATCGGCGAAAAATAGATGATGATTGACGATCACGATGTCGGCATCTTCGGCACGTTCACGCATTCGCGTGATAAAACACGGCTCGAAATCGGGACATTTTTGACCTATGCAGGTTTCGGATTTTGCATTGATTCTCGACCAGAATGGAAGATTTTCAGGCAAAGTCACGAGTTCCGAGCGATCTCCCGTTTCCGATTCACGCGACCAATGGCGGATTTCTTCAAAATAATCCATTTCATCCAAACCGTCCAAAATCGGCTGGTTTTCCGCTTTTTTGATTTTATACAAACAAGCGTAGTTTGAACGCCCTTTCATATAGGCGGCGGTGAATTTTTTCGGCATCGCTTTTTGCAGAAAAGGAATATCTTTTTCCATCAATTGTTCCTGCAAATTTTTTGTTCCCGTCGAGATAATTACACGCTTTTTCGTAGCGATTGCCGCCGCGATTGCGGGAACTAAATACGCGAGAGTTTTGCCCGTTCCGGTTGCCGCTTCGACGATCAGATGCTTTTTATTCTCAAACGCTTTGAAAACGGCTTCCGCCATTTCTATCTGTCCGCCGCGAAATTCGTATTCATCGTGAAATTTCGCCAGAATCCCTTCTTTTCCAAATATTTTTTCCACTTATAGCTTTCCTGAGTTTATAATTTTTAGCTTTCAAAGTTTTATACTTTAATTGTATTGATAAATTGATTTTCTGTCGAAGATGTTTTCGGGATTCAATTTTCCGACTGGCTTGATTAAAAAATAAATCTAAATACAAAATTTAACATAAAAATCTTTGCCTTCCGTTAGTTAAATCTATAATATTTATAAAAACTATGAATAAAACTTCTAAAGAATCATCTGCTGCTGCTGTTGCCGAAATAAAAACCGAAGATAAAACCTCGAATTTATCGGTCAGTAATCCGAAGTATTTAACTAACCGCGAATTAAGCTGGCTGGAATTTAACCGACGCGTTTTAGAACAAGCTCTCGACAAAAGCGTTCCCTTGCTTGAAAGGCTTAAATTCTTATCAATTTTCTCGACTAATTTAGACGAATTTTTTATGATTCGCGTTTCCGGCTTAAAAGAACAGATTGCCGAAAGGATTTATAAAGTATCACCGGACGGTTTAACTCCCGGTGTTCAGGTTCGGGAGATAAGCCAAATTCTTCGCCCGATGCTGACCAAGCAGATGGATTGCTTGAACAAGGAAATTCTGCCGGAACTTGCCGATGAAGGAATTAAAATACTTACTTATAAGGATTTAAAAAATAAAGAGCAGAAGCGTCTGAATAATTATTTTCTGCAAAATGTTTTCCCCGTTCTGACTCCGCAAGCCGTTGATGAAAGCCATCCGTTTCCGTATATTTCAAACTTAAGCGTTAATTTAGGACTGCGGGTTGCTCCCGTCAAAGGCTTTAATCACGGTAAGTTAGCTCATCTTTTTAATCAGAGCCGGATCGTCCGCATAAAGTTGCCGCCGAATGTTCCGCGTCTGATTCAGGTTAAAGAGGAAAAAACAAAATTCGTTTCTCTTGATGAGATCGTCGTCGCCAATATTAACCATTTGTTTCCAAATACAAAGCCCGATACGCCTTATCAATTCCGAATTACGCGGGATGCTGATCTGGAAATTCGCGTGGATGAAGCCGGAGATATTCTGCAGACGATGGAGCGTGAACTTCTTCACCGCCGCCGGTTTAGTTTTCCCGTTCGTCTTGAAGTTGCGTCAACGATGCCTGAGCCGATGATGAAATATATTACGAACTTGATCGGTTTAACACAGAAGGATGTTTATCGCATTGACGGTTTTCTGCATATCCCGGATTTGATGAAGATTTATTCATTAGACCGCCCCGATTTGAAGGACAAACCGATCACATATTCGATTCCGAAACCTCTGCAAAATCCGCAGGAAAATATTTTTGAGACGATTAAAAAACAGGATATTCTCGTTCATCATCCATACACGTCTTACACTACGATCACCGATTTTTTAAATGCGGCGGCAGAAGATGATAAAGTTCGGGCGATAAAAATTTGCCTTTACCGAACGGGTAAAAATTCTCAGATTGTCGAATCGCTTGTTACAGCAAGTCGTAACGGAAAACAGGTTGCGGCGTTGGTCGAACTAAAGGCTCGCTTTGATGAAGAAAATAATATCGAATGGGCGAGAAGGCTTGAAAATGAAGGCGTCCACGTAATTTACGGAATGCTCGGTTTGAAAACTCACTCAAAAGTTATGTTGGTTGTCAGACGTGAGGATGAAATTCTGCGGCGTTATGTTCATATTTCGACGGGAAACTACAATCCGGCGACTTCAAAAATTTATACCGATCTGGGACTTTTAACGGCTGACGAAGAAATCGGGGCGGACGTTTCCGATCTGTTTAATTTTCTAACCGGTTATTCATATCAAACCGAATATCGTCAACTTCTCGTTGCACCGATTAATCTGCGTGAAAAAATGCTCGATTTTATTGACCGCGAAACAAAAAATAAGCTCGACGGTAAAGAAGCTAAAATTATTGTTAAAATTAACAGCTTAACCGACGATAAAATTGTCCGGGCATTATATTGTGCTTCACAGGCGGGCGTAAACATTGATTTGATTGTCAGGGGAATTTGTGTTTTGCGTCCCGGAATTAAGGGTATTTCAGAAAATATCAGAGTAATTTCGGTTGTCGGAAGATTTCTCGAACACAGCCGCGTTTTTTATTTTGCAAACGGCGGTGATGAGGAAATTTACATCGGAAGTGCCGATTGGATGCACCGCAATCTTGACCGCAGAGTTGAAGCAGTCGTCCCGATCAAAGACAAAAAATTAGCCGCTTATTTGAAAAACGACTTCTTTAACGCTTACTTAAAAGACACTGCCAATGCACAAATTCTGGATTCTGAAGGAAAATACGAAAGGGTTCTACCGAAAAAGGGTGCGAGGAAATTTAATTCGCAAATGTATTTTGTAAGAAAAGATTATATCTGATCTTGTGTCAATTCATCTCAGGTGATTTTTTAATCAAAAAAGACTTTTTGTGTAAAAAAATCCGAGGTTTTCCAATTTGCGATTTCTTTAGATTCGATTTCTGTTTGTCTAAGTTCTTCAGCAATTATGCGGCGATGACAGTTTTCTGTTTTTTCGCACGAACACATTAAAACCACATTTGAAGGCAGATGCAGAATTGTTTCGATGCCGAGTTTTAAGTTTTGAATCGAGATTTTATCTTCTTTATAGGTGCGGTTTCCAAGATTTGGAATGTGGCGGTATTTTTCGCCGAGCAATGCCTTGAGATAAACTTTTCGCCAGTGCATTACCTGGCTGTATGGAGCAAATCTGATGTCAATCAACATTGCATCGAGGTCTGCAAGCATCGGTTTTAAATCGTTTATATCTTTGCCCGTATAACCCGTTGTAAAAATTTTATTTGTCGTCATCAATTAGGGTTTTTCCGACATCTTATTCGTCGTCATCGTTATCTTTTTCGGGATCATATTTTTCATAGCCCGTATCATCATCGTAATAATATTCTCGTTCCTGCTGGTCCTTACTCCACGAAGATTCTTCGCCGATTTCCGGTTTTTCTTTCGGAATTTCCTTGATCTCCTTTTTATCGTTTGTCTTCTTCATTATTTATTTATACTCTGTTCAAAACTTTTCCTCAAATTCTGCGTAACAAAGAAGTTATGAAAAACAAAATTCTTTTAACGATTTTCGCGGTAAATATTATTTTAGTTTCATTAAACGAAGCTGAGAAAAAAGCAATACGTGCAAATTCGTTGGAAACTTATTAAAATACTTTTATGAAAAGAACGCCCGAAGAAAAATTGTTGAATCCAAAACCGGGAAGCAAAATTGCCGCTGCCAAAGAGTTCGGAATTGATTTAACATTGCCTATTAAAAATCTTCGCTTAACACCACAAGAAAGAATTGAAAACCTGCAAAAATCAATGCGAAGTATAAACAAATTCAGTAGTGAAGCAAAAAAATGGAGAGAAATGAATCGTGATAGAACTCGAATCAGCACTAAAAGCACTAACTGAAAACGAAGTTGAATTTGTGATTATAGGTGAGATAGCAACTTATTTTTATGGATGCGAAACAATCACGTTAAAACTGGAAATTTACTATTCAAGAACTAATGACAATTTAATACGAATCGTGAAAGCACTTAAACCATTTAATCCATTATTACGCGGTTTTCCAGAAAATTTACCATTTATTTGGGATGATAGAACATTGCAAAATGGAACTAATTTCACACTTGATACAGATTTAGGCAGTATTGATTTACTTGGTGAAGTTTCGGGAGTCGGTAATTATTCAGATGTCGAAACTTCGTCTGTCAAAATGAAAATCTGTGATGTGGATGTAAAAGTTATTTCACTTAATGATCTAATAAATGCCAAACGTGCTGCCGGTCGAACAAAAGATTTACTGGTTTTGCCCGAACTCGAAGCACTACAAGAATCATTTAGTGATGAAGATGAATAAACCTATGAACAACCAACGAAAACTAATCTTTTTTTACCTTTTTACTTTTACCTTTTTACTTTCCCTAAGCGTTTCTGCTCAACAACTAACCGTTAAAGAAATAATGAAAGAACCTTCGATTTCGGGAATGCGTGTCGAAGGCGAACGGCTTTCGCCTGATGGAAAATATGTTGTTTATTTATGGAATGCGGAAGGCAAAAGCCCACGTGATCTTTATCTTGTTTCAACTTCGGGCGGTGAAGCGAAAAAGATTTTATCGCCGAAGGATTTGATAACGAAAAAGGATGAAAAGGAAAAAGACGACCCGCTTGAATACGGCGTTGTTTTGAATGACGATTTTGTAAAATCCCAGCGAAACGGTTTGGGAAATCTGCGTTGGTCGCCGGATTCTTCGAAGATTTTGTTTACTCAGAATGGTGATATTTATGTTTTGAAAATTGGTGAAGCGAAACCGAAGCGGATTACAAAAACCGAATCGTTTGAATTTTCGGCGGAGTTTCTTGATAACGACAGGATTTTGTTTCAGCAGAACGGGAATCTTTTTTCGATTGACACGAAAGGCGGGACTTTGACGCAGATTTCTAAGGAAGCAAATTCAGCGAAGAACATTTCGGTTTTTGGCGATACGCACAGCAAAAACGGCGAGATGATCGCTTATATAACTTCGGACGGCTCGAATCAAAAACCGCTTTTTGTGCCGAATTATCTGCCGCTTTATACATCCGCCCCGACAATTCGGAGAGGTTGGACGAAGCCGACGGTTTATGTGGCGATGACGGATGGAAGTTTCGAGAAATCAATCGAAGTCGAGTTGCCCAAACAGGAAGAAGAAGCGTATATCGCGGGAATGGAATGGCTTGCCGATAACAAAACGCTTCTGATTGACCGCGTTGATAAAACTCACAAACGGCGGCAGATTTTTGTTATTGAATTTGATAAAGATAATAAAGCGACCGCATATAAAATTTATGAAGAAACAGACGAAAAATGGATCGGAAGTCCCGCCCGAATTCTCGAAGCAAATCCTAATAATCCGAAACAATTTATTTTTTCAACTGAAAATGGTTCTAAATTTAACCATTTATGGTTAATTGAATATTACGGTCCAAGTCCGGGCGAAGATGGAGAAAAAGTAAAATCAGCAATGTCTGAAGGAACTAAATTAACCGATGGAAATTGGGAAGTGGATTGGGCAAAATGGATAAAACCTTCTAACAAAAAAGAAAATTCTGGCATTGTTTATTCATCGACAAAAGACAATACAGCAGAAAGAAAAGTTTCAATAAGAAAAAATATCGGCTTTTCAGATCAAATAAAGGATTTACCGCTGGAAAATGGGATGAAAGATGACTTCCAACTTGAAAATAACAAATTGATTTTCAGCGGTTCAAAATGGAATTCGCCTTCTGAATTACATTCAATCAATTTATGTTTTGATTGTGAGAAAATTGAGAAAGTAGAAAAACTTACAAACACGACACCCGAAGCATTTCTAAAACGAAAATGGAACGAGCCGAAATTTGTTGAAATAAATTCGAGAGATAACAAGAAAATCCCTGCGAAGATTTATTTCCCAGCGAATTTTGATAAATCGAAAAAATCTCCGATGGTGATCTTTGTTCACGGGGCGGGTTATTTGCAGAACGTGATAAACGGTTGGAACAATTATTATCGGGAGTTTATGTTTAACCAATTGTTGACGCAGAAAGGTTATGTTGTTTTGGACATTGATTATCGCGGTTCGGCGGGTTACGGACGGGATTGGCGGACGGATGTTTATGATTTTTTGGGCGGGAAAGATTATGAGGATCACGTTGATTCGATTGACTTTATGGTGAAGGAATACAATGTTGATGTAAACAGAATCGGCGTTTACGGCGGAAGTTACGGCGGATTTATGGCGGCGATGTTGGTGATGCGTTTGCCCGACAAAATTGCTGCGGCGGCGGCACTTCGTCCTGTGATGGATTGGAAAAATTATTATGCGGCAAATCCTTTTTACACTTCGCAAAGGCTCGGTGATCCTAAGAAAAATGCGGAAGCCTACAAACGCAGCTCGCCGATAAGTTATGCAAAAGATTTACGCAAACACCTTTTGATTTTACACGGACTTTTAGACGACAATGTTCATGCACAGGATTCGATTCAACTGATCGAAAAATTGATTCGTCTGGACAAAACCGAATATTTCGACATAATGGTTTATCCGACTGAACGGCATTCATTTGAACGTCCATCAAGTTGGGAAGATGAATATGAGCGAATCTTGGCTTTGTTTGAGAAGGAACTTAAATAATGGAAAATGGAAAACGGAAAATGCAAAATGAAGAGAATAATTTTCCATTTTCCATTGAATAAATTATGAGGATTTTAGTTACAGGCGGTGCGGGCTTTATCGGCTCGCATCTTTGCGAAAGGCTTCTTGACGATAACCACGATGTTATTTGTCTGGACAATTATTTTACGGGTAGAAAAGAAAATATCGCTCACTTACTTGATAATTATCGGTTTGAATTGATTCGGCACGATGTTACACTGCCGATCTTCCTTGAAGTTGACCAGATTTATAATCTAGCATGTCCTGCTTCACCGATTCATTATCAACATAATCCGGTTAAAACAGTAAAAACCAGCGTAATGGGTGCAATCAATATGCTCGGAATGGCAAAGCGTGTCAATGCCAGAATTTTGCAGACTTCGACATCGGAAGTTTACGGCGATCCCGAAATTCATCCGCAGACGGAAGATTATTGGGGAAATGTGAACTGTATCGGGCTTCGCTCCTGCTATGATGAATCGAAGCGTGTCGCGGAAACTTTATTTATGGATTATCACCGGCAAGATAATGTTGATACGCGGATTGTCCGTATTTTTAATACTTATGGACCAAAAATGATGCCGAATGACGGGCGTGTGGTTTCCAATTTTATCGTGCAGGCATTAAAAGGCGAAGATTTGACAGTTTACGGCAGCGGCGAACAGACTCGTTCTTTTTGTTATGTTGATGATCTCGTAGAAGGAATAATTTGCCTTATGAATACTGAGGCGGATGATATTCATTTGCCGGTTAATTTAGGAAATCCGGGCGAATTTACGATGAATGAATTAGCACAGGAAGTTGCGAAAGCCGTCGGGAAAAACATCACGATAAGACATTTGCCGCTGCCGCAGGATGATCCGCAACAACGTCAACCGGACATTTCGCGTGCAAAACAATTACTTGATTGGTCGCCAACCGTTCCGCTTGATGAAGGGTTGAAAAAGACCGTTGCCTATTTTGCGGAAAGGATAAAAATGTAGGAAAATTACTTTTTACTTTAAAAGGTAAAAATTTATGAAAATATAAGAAAGAGTTTGAATTAAAAGAAGCCTCAAAATTGCATTAAAAAAGAATAGAAAATCTGGAAAACAAATAAAATACTTATGAAAACTTTAATAACCGGCGGTGCAGGCTTTGTCGGAAGCCATCTTGCCGATAAACTTATCAAAGCCGGGGATCAAATAACCGTAATAGATGATCTTTCGACAGGTCGTTATGAAAATGTTGCACACCTTGAGGGGAATGAAAATTTCCGTCTGATTATAGACACCGTTTTAAATGCAAATTTGATGGAAGAACTCATCCGCGAATCAGACCGCGTATTTCATATGGCGAGTGCCGTTGGGGTTAAGCTGATTATGGATCAGCCGGTTAAGACAATCGAAACGATTTTTCACGGAACGGACATTGTTTTAGGTTTCTGCTCGCGTTACCGCAAAAGAGTTCTTATTCCATCAACATCGGAAGTTTACGGCAAAGGAACTTCCGTTCCGTTTAAGGAAGAAGACGACATTTTAAAAGGTTCAACCAGTAAACATCGTTGGGCTTATGCCTGTGCAAAAGAATTGGATGAATTTTTGGCACTTGCATTTTGGCGGGAAAACAAACTTCCCGTAGTCGTCGTCCGTTTATTTAACACGGTCGGTCCGAGGCAAACAGGACAATATGGAATGGTCGTGCCGCGTTTTGTCAAAGCGGCTTTGGAAAATGAACCGATTCCTGTTTACGGCGACGGCGAACAATCCCGTTGTTTCGGTCATGTTTCCGATGTCGTTGAAGCATTGGTCAAACTCCTTGAAACGCCCGAATGCTTTGGAAAAGTTATCAATATCGGAAATCCGGAGGAAATTACAATCAAAAATTTGGCAAAAAAAGCTGTCGAAATGACCGGAAGTTCGAGCGAAATCGAATTTATTTCTTATGATGAAGTTTACGGCGAAGGTTTTGAAGATATGCAGAGGCGTGTTCCGAGCATCGAAAAAGCCAACAAGTTAATCGGTTTTCAGCCAACGCGAACACTCGATGACATCATCAATGATGTAGCGGATCAATTTCGTGAAGAAATAAAAACCGAATCACAAAAAGCCTGAATTTAAGTATGAAAGTTTTACAAAAAATAAGTTTTGCTCTGCTTTTTTGTTTTGTATTTAGTGCGTTTGCAGTCGCACAGGAAACAGGAAGCGTTAAGGGAAAAGTCCGCACGGAAGACGGTGATAAAATCGTCGGAGCAAAAATATCGGTGCGGCTGGACGGCGAAGACCTGAAATCTACAACATCTGATTCTAACGGTGAGTTTCGTTTGAGCGATTTAACTCCGGGCAGATATAATCTTGTTTTCGAAAAAAAAGGTTTCAGTTCGGGCGTTTTATACAATGTCGAAATCCGCAGTAAAAAAACAAATAATCTCAAAGACCGTTTGGTTTTATCCATAGATCGGGGAACATTAATCATCGTAGAAGCCAGCGTTTTTAATCATAATGGAATTAGTATTTACGGAGCGAAAGTCCAAATAGAAGAGGTTTATTCTGACGGGAAAACAAAAAAAGTCGGCTCAGGTTATTCGAGTCGCGATGGTGATATTATTTTTCGTTTTAAGGAACGCCCGACCAAATACCGCGTAACGGCTTCGGTCAAAGATATAACTGCAACCAAGGAAATTGAAGTAAACGAAGCGGCAATTTACCGAACGGCGATAACTTTGGATTTGTCTAAGAATAGTAATAGGTAATAGGTGATTAGGTAATTAGGTAATTAGTAAAGAAGATAAGTTTTTTTATTACCAATCACCTATTACTTATCACTTATTACTTATCACTAATTAATCGTTTCCGAAATTTCTTCCGCTATATTTGCTTCGGCGACAGTTCCGGCATCCGTTACGATCAGCGGAAATTCTTCCAGAACCTGCGTATTGGCAAGCGTCTGCACCCAATAAGTTCCCGCCGTCGCAAAAACAACATTGACGAAAAAACTCACATTATCGGTAAATCCGCCGGGTGTCAGATCAATTGGAGTCATTTGCGACGTAACAACCAGATTCAATTTGTCGGGTGATAAAATCCGCACTTCCGTCTGATGATTTCCCTTGCCACGCCAATGATTTACGACTGCAAATTTAATTAATGAAACGGGTAATTTCTCGACCATTATGTTTTGAAAAACGCCCATCAGAGAAACTTTATTTCCCATCTCAAGCCGCACATCATCACACAAAAGAGTGTAAACAAGTTGTAAATTTTCGGTATTCATTGCTTTATAATTTCTCAGACTGAAATAAAGATTTAATAGAACAAAACTTTCACTTTACTTGTCATTATGTTGCTTTTCAACGCCAAATTCCAATTTTTTTTAACAAACTGCAAATTTTTCTTTCAAAGTTTGGATGGCAGGAGTATAATCTTCTTACATTAAATTTTTTACAAAGGTTTTAGCTATGATGATGTATGTTTTAATTTGTCTTTCACTTTCATTGGCTGGTGTGGCGGGTCTGCAATTTTTTTATATGATGTATTTGGAAAGGCTTGATAAAGACAAGAAAAAACGTATCCGAGAACTGGAACATCATTGTAAATATTTAAATAAACGCCTCACTGCTGCCGAAACGCAGATTGCCGAACGCGATGAATTTATTGATTCTATCTATGAAGAAGTAGAAGAAGGCGAAGAAATATGGGCGGATGTTATTGAAGAAGGCTGAAAATTTTATGATTAATCTCTTAAAATTTTAGTTTCGGATTCCACTTTTCAGTCTTTCGTGTCTATATGTTTATTCTTTTAATTTACTAAAATCATCCTTTTTATATGTCCGAATAAAATCTAGCGATTTTGCCGGATCGTTAATTTTAAACCGATTTTAATTATCAGAAATAGTGTTGCTACAAAAATTATCAGTCCGAGCCAGAAATGATTTTCAAAAAATGAAATCTCAAAAAATTCCTGTCCGATCCAAGCTGAACCACCGACCAGAATCGGAATCCAAAATGCCGTTGCAAGAAAGAAAAACAAAGTAAATTTCAAGAAATTCGTCTGCAAAATTCCAGCTAAAATAAATAACGGAAGCCGCAAACCGGGCGTAAAACGGCTTAAAAAGACAGCCCAAATTCCGTATTTATCAAGGAATTGTTTTGCTCTTTCGAGAGTTTTTTCGCTGATAAAACGATTAACTATTTTCAGCTGCAAAATTGCTGTTCCGCCCAAACGCCCAATTATAAAGAGCAATACATTACCCAGAAAAATTCCCGCGAAACAGGCGGAAATTGCCAAAGCCAAATTAATTCGTCCTTGAGCGGCAAGCGTTCCCGCCGTCAGACAACCTATATCTTCACTGACAAAAGTTGAAAAAGCCAAAATTAAAAATATTGCAGAAGGACTGAAATTTTGTTTGGAAACGGTTGAAAGAATTTCAAGACTTATCAAAGATTGAAAAAATTCGGGATAATATATAAGCACAGCCGAAATTACGGCAATGACAATTAAACCTGCACAGCCGATGATTAAAATCTTTTGATAATTTTGCATAAATAAGCACTAGGACAGAAATAGGTTAAGCTATTTTTTGAGATGGGTAAAATAAAAGTAAACAACTTAACCGATGAGCAAAGATTTGAACTGGAAAACGGTTATTGCTTCTGTCGCTGACGTGAAAGCCTCAAGTCGTTATTATATTTACAACACTTTAGTAAAGTTTTATTTTGCATATTGCAAAGAATAATCTTCCAAGACGAACTTTTTACAAAAAAAACTTGACATCTACGAAAAGTTTCGTAGATAATAGTTTCGATGAAACCAAAACCGACAAAATCTGAGCTTGAGATACTTTCCGTGCTTTGGAAAAGAGGTGAAATGACCGTGCGTGAAGTTTTTGAAGCGATAAATTTGCAGAAAAAATCTAGTTACACAACCGTTTTAAAGATGCTGCAGATAATGCACGAAAAAAATATGGTTGAGCGGAATGAAGAAAAAAAAGCTCATATTTATCGGGCGAAAATCAAACAAAATGAAACCGGCAAACAGATGTTAAATGAAGTAATGAACAAAGTTTTCGGAGGTTCGGCGTTAAAACTTGTTCAGCAGGTTTTGGAAAATGAAGTAACGAGTGCGGAAGAAATGTCAGAGATTCGCAAAATGATCGAACAGGCGGAATTGGAGGCGAAGGAGAAATAATGTTTTTGGAAATTTTACAAAATTCATCGTTGATTCAAAACCTTGCGTGGACGCTTTTGCATTCGGTTTGGCAACTTGCTTTGGTTGCAGTTTTACTTTTTTCGGCGTTGTCTTTTACTTCAAAAGCTAGTGCGAATCTGCGTTATTTATTTGCAGTTTCGGCTTTAATTTTAGCTTTACTTTTACCCGTCGGAACATTTTTTTATGTTTCACAACTTCCTTTTTATACGAGCAATAAACAGGTAATCGCAAACAAATCTTTTGAAACAATTTTACAGGCAGAACTTGAAAATTCAGAGATATATTCCGCCGATGAAAAATTAATATCTGATGTGCAAAATACGGGAACAGTAAATTCTATCGGCACTTGGCGAAATAGTTTAGAGAGAAATTTTTCTACTTATTCGCCTGTTCTCGTGGCGTTTTGGTTGATCGGAATGTTGCTTTATTCGCTGCGTTTGTTCGGCGGATTTTGGCAGCTTCACAGATATAAAACTCAGGAAGTTTTCAGCGTCAACGACGAGTGGCAAAACAGATTTGATGAAATCTGCGAAAATCTAAAGATCAGACAAAGAGTTAAACTTCTAAAATCAAATCTGGTTGAATCACCGATGGTTATTGGTTGGATAAAACCCGTAATTCTTGTTCCCGCCAGCGTCTTTTTGCAGATGGACATTCGCCAACTCGAAACAATAATTGCTCACGAACTTCTGCATATCAAGCGTTTCGATTATCTTATAAATTTTGCACAGAGTTTCATTAAAATTTTGTTTTTCTATCACCCGTGTATTTGGTGGATTTCTACAAAAATCAGACAGGAAAGAGAATGTGCGTGTGATGATGCGGTTTTGCAAACTCTTGAAAATGCACAATTTACATATGCCAATGCGTTGGCGAATTTAGAGGCGTTTCGCTTGACGGCGAAACAAAATAAACCGCAATTAAATGTTGCGGCAAATGGAGGAAAACTTATGAATCGAATCGAAAGAATCGTAAAAAAAGAGAAAACCAAGAAAAGCAGATTTCAAAATTCACTTTGGTCGGCGAGTTTGGCATCAATGCTTATCTTGGCATTCCTTGTAACTGTATTTTGGGCTAATAATAGCCTGAATGTCAAACAAAAATTGGGTTGGACATCAACTAATCAAAAGAAAATAGCTATCGGTTTCAAGATTGGCTCATCGAATAGATTGTTGGAGAAAGATAGAACTACTGCTGAAATTACAAATATTCTAGCTGAAAAATTAAAGCAAGAGAAAATTCCCGCAGTCGGTTTTGTGGAAGGTTCAAAATTTTATAATAAAGATTTTAATGGTTCAGGAGATGACTTTTACAAGTTGCTGCCACCGCAAATTGCTTCAGTAAAAATCTGGCGTGATGCGGGTTTAGAAGTTGGTATCGGCAGTTATAGTGATCTAAAATTTCAAGAAACGACTTTCGATGATTATGTAGCAGATGCTAAGAAAAACATCGAACTTGTTAAACCGATTTTGTCAGAAAATAATCGGCAACTTCGATATTTCAATTATCAGTTTTCAAACACGGGAAATAATTTTGAATCAAAAATTCAATTTGAACAATGGTTAGCAGAACAAAATCTGCGGTCTGTTCCAAGCACATTCGATAATGTGGAAAATATTTCAGGACTTTATGATTTAGTAAAAAGATTAGATAATCCCAAAGCAGCAAATGAAACTAAACAGCAATTTCTTGAATATATGGAAAAATTGATCGTTCATTACGAGGATTATTCCAAAGACGTTTTCGGACGTGAGATTCCGCAGACGCTTATTTTTCCATCAGGTAGTTTGATGATTGATTCGGCGGATGAATTGTTTGCAATATTCCGAAAACACGGCTATGAATTTATTTCGATGGAAGATGCTTTGAACGATGAAGTATTTAATCAACCGGAAACTTACTCAAATTATGAAGGTGGTTCGTGGTCTGAAAGACAAGCAGTAGCAAAAGGAAAAGCGATGCGTTCAAATCCGAGTTTCAATTTTTCTAGTGCTTTGGAAATTGTAAAAAATACAATAAAAAAAAGGTCGGAAACATTAAAAAAAGCATATAAAAATTCTCGACAAAAACCATCTGCCGCACCAACTCCGCCACCGCCACCACCGCCGCCACCGCCGCCGCCGAAACCGAAACCACCAAAGCCACCGAAACCGCCCAAAGATGCTCCGCCGCCTCCGCCGAAACCGCCCGCTCCGCCTAAATCTAAATAGGCAAAATTAAAAGGCTGCAGAATATTAAATTATTCTCCAGCTTTTTAATTTTTATAAAATTATTTTTAAAAGTTACACGGTTAATGTATGAAAGTAATGGAGACACCCGCACGAGAGTCGAGCGTGCGTTTGGGTGTCTACAAATAATTGAACCATATTCAAAATATTGACAATTATCTTTATCACTTAATTTTTCTATCAGCATCCTTATTGTCGTTCGGGTTTCCGAAACTAATATTTTTGATATGATTTGATAAAAATTTAATTGCGTAACTACTATTTTTATTATTGTTCGGAAAGTTGGTTGTCAACTCTCCTCGCTCCCGATTCATTTGCAAGCATCTGCTTCAGCAAGTCTTTCACGGGGAACAGTTCCGCTTATTGTCATTATTCCGCCTGCAACTTCGACTTTTATGTTGTGCAAACCTTTTTGCCGATACATTTTTTCCGCTTTTATTTTAAGTTTTGTGTCTTCTTCCGTTGTGATTTGCGGTGTATCAAATTTTTTCGACAATTTCCAAAAAATTATCAAACTGCCGTCTGCATCTTGGCGATGGACTTTGAACCAAACTAAAGTATCAGCTTCATCAAAACTGATTGCCCGAAGCAGATATGAATTTCCAACTGTTACAGGAACTCTGGATTTGAAATTCAAACCGTTTGTATCGTAATTACGAGATTTCTTTTGTTCGGCTCTGATCTCTTTGATCAATTTCGGCGGTTGATAATTGGATAAAAACTCAAATTCGGCTGTGTGTATTGCCAAATCCGGCGAACTTTGTCCTAAATCCGCAATCAAACCATAATCCGCTCCTGCAAAACCGGTTTTTAAATAATTTTGTTCTAAACCGATCTGTGGTGTGTCATTGTAGCTGTAAGATTCATTCGTGAATGAATAATATGATCCGCCACCGCGAACTTTAAAAATATTCGTGTCGTATTTTTCACGCGGCAGAAGTCTGAAAACATTCAATCCTTGAGTGGATGCATTATTAACATCTTCGGTGGTCAAAGATAAAATTGCCTTTTCTAAAGCCGCTCCCCTTTCCTTAAGACCATTAAACTCATCAATTGCATCCTGACGGGTTTGTGGAAAAGACGCTGTTACGGAAACTACCAAAACTAGAACTATGAATGATACATAACGCATTATTTAACCTCCAAAATAAAAAGCACTTTGATTTGTAAGTATAAACTACAAACAAACCAAAATGCTGTATTTTTTTTTAGCATTACAAAAACTTTTTATTAACCTTGCGGAATATTGAGTTCTTGTCCCGGAAAGATTTTATCGGGATCGTCCAATTTATCGCGGTTGGCTTCGTATATGTCTTGCCAACTCACGTCATAATTTGAACCGATTTTGCTTAAAGTGTCGCCCGATTGAACCGTATAGGTTGTCGAAGAATCATCGCCTTGAGCATTGTCTATATTCAAAACCAAGTCTCCCGCACGATAGTCGGGATCAATTTTTGCATACTCGTCCCACAATCTTTGTTTGGCATCAGCACTCGGTGCTGTTCCTTCAATATGCAGAACATCATCGCCTTCGTTGACATTTAAGCCTGAAACGCCGAGCGTTTGAGCCAAATCAATAATTGGTTGATATTTATCTGTTAACATTTAATTTTTCCTCCTTGTTTACTTCTTACCAAGTTCATTTTCAACTCTTTTAGCTCCGGCTTCCTGTGCTGCCATTACACATTCGCCGAATTTTGCAGTAGCAACCGTTCCGCGTAATGTCGCAACGCCGTCTTTAACTTCAACCGTTGCACCATCACAGCCTTTCTTCTTTAAAGCCTCTTCCACCTTGGTTTTGACCATTGGATCATTACCTTCAGCCATCGGCGGCGGCATTGTTTCTTTAACGGTTACGTTATTTACAACTGATGTAACGCCTTCAACTTTAGCTAAAGTTTCAGCTTTTGCTTTTGCCGCTTCATCGGCAACTTCGCCTGAAATTGTAGCAACACCTTCGTTGATAACCGCGGTTACGCCGGAAGTTGTGGTATCGCCATTAAGTGCGGTAGAAGCGGCGGTTTGCATATCAGCATCGCTTTTGCCTCCGCAGGCTCCTAAAAATAAAACAACAGCTAAACTTAATGCTGTTAAAACTTTGATTTTCATATTCCCTCCTGAAAACTAATAAATAATTATCGTTCCTTTAACCTTAAACTTTTATTAAATCTGAAAGCACAAAAACATCCTTAATTTCAGAAAACCTGAAAGATTTTGCTTTCATTTTAATAGCTTTCCGAACTTACTTTTATATTCGCTGTTTGTCAAATAATTTTAACTAATTTTTTACAAATTTTCAGTTAATTTCAGCCAGAAATATCTCTTGAGCTATTTGTTTTGCTACTTCAAATGAATTGTGTCCGGGATTGATGACAAAGTGCCAATCTGCCAGACAATAGTGGTTTTTTCGCTCTTCAAATAATTTTTTTGCGGATTTTTTGTTCTTTACAAGCGGACGGGTTCGTTTTGAGAATCTGATGTTTCGCCAGCAGTGGTCAAAGGTTGATTCGAGCCAAACGCTGACGCATTTGCAGCTTTTTATTATTTCGCGGTTTTCTGCCGTCGTCCAGGCACCGCCGCCGAGAGAAATTACAGATGCATCGGTTTCAGCTAAAATTTGTTTTAATCTTTTTGTTTCAACCTGACGAAAAATATCTAAACCGTCCGTTTCTATAATTTCGGGAATACGGCGTTTTTCCTTTTGCTCGATAAAATCATCGAGGTCAATTTTTTTATTTTTCGTGATATAAGACAAATGGCGTGCGACGGTAGATTTGCCAACGCCCATAAATCCTGTGAGGACAATTCTTTTTTTACATTCTTCCATTCAATTACTTATCTTATAACATTTTGCAGAACTTGAAAAAATTCGGGAAAGGAAACTTTTGCACAGTCCGCATTGATAATTTCCGTTTCGCCTTTTGCAAAAAGTCCCGCAATGGCAAAAGCCATAGCGATTCTGTGATCGCCGTAGGAATCAACTTTTGCTCCTTTTAATTCCGATTTTTCAACGCGGAATCCATCGGGAAATTCTTGAATGTTTGCATCCATTTTTCGCAAATTTTCAACCACGGCGGAAATTCTGTCGGATTCTTTGGCACGCAATTCTTCAGCTCCTCTGATTTCCAGACCGCTTTCGATCTGCGTTCCGAAAACAGCGAGAACCGGTATTTCATCAATCAGATTTGCAATTATATCTCCCTCTATTTTGTTCGATAAAACCTTCGGTTTGGATTTATCTTTGCCGAAAACTCTTAAATCTCCGATAATTTCATTGCTGATTTCGCGTTTATTAAAAATTTCAATTTTCACTCCGAACCCTTGCAAAATTTCAATAATAGCCGAGCGTGTTATGTTCAACCCGACATCTTTTATAATGATTTCCGAACCTTCCAGACAACCCGCTGCCACGAGAAAAAATGAGGCGGAAGAAATATCTGCCGGAATTTTTATGTTTTTTGCCCTTAACTTTGAATTTCCTTGAACCGATGCTTCGTGTATAAAAAACTTTCCTGTTTCGCCGAAATCTTCCGTGATTTCCGCACCGAGATGTTTAAACATTAATTCCGTATGATTTCTCGAAGGTGAGAGGCGTTTTTTGGATTCGGGGTTTAGGACTTTCGTTGTGCCGTCCGTATTTAATCCGGCAAGCAAAACACAGGATTTAACCTGAGCCGAGGCAATCGGCAAAATATATTCGATTGCTTTTAGCGGATTTTTACCGTGGATTGTCAGAGGTGCAGTTCCGTCGTCGGATTCGATTTTTGCTCCCATTAATTGAAGCGGTTTGATAATTCTTTCCATCGGACGTTTTTGCAGAGATTCGTCGCCGATTAAAATTGAAGCAAAATTTTGTCCCGATAAAATTCCCGCCAGAAGCCGCATTGTCGTTCCGCTGTTGCCGCAATCAAGTTCTTTTTCGGGTTTTGCAAATCCTTTTTTGCCCACACCTCTAATAAAAACATCCGTATCGTTTCGCTTAATTTCAACGCCCAAATTTTGCAGACAATTAAGTGTCGAAGTGCAGTCTTCGCTGGTTGAAAAATTCTCGATTTTCGCTTCTCCTTCCGCCATTGCCAGAAGCATCGCGGCACGATGCGAAATTGATTTATCGCCCGGCAGGTTTAATTCGCCTTTTATCAAATTCGCAGATTTTATTTTCATAATATTTTCACTCCCATAAAATATGTTCTTGACATAAACTCAAATAAAAAGCAAACTTAGGAAAAATAAAATTTATAAAAAGTGCCTTTTACTTTACCTAAAATAAATGTGGAAGAAAAACAAATAAAAATCTCTATTCCAAGTAAAATTGAATCTATTGATGAAGCGGTTATGAAAACCGTGGAGTTTGCCCAGGATGTTGGATTTGATGAAGATGCGATTTTCGGTATAGATATGGCTGTCCGCGAAGCTGTCGCCAATGCAGTTAAACACGGGAATAAACTCGATGAATCGAAACAGGTTGACATTGAACTGAGACATTCCGATAAAGATTTTCAAATCAGTATCCGCGATTACGGCGAAGGCTTTTTAGTCGAAGATGTTCCCGACCCGACAAATCCCGAAAATTTAATGAAACCGGACGGACGCGGAATTTTATTTATGCAGAATTTTATAGATACGGTTGAATGGCACAACCACCCGGAAGGCGGAATGCTTATAAAAATGGTAAAAAACTATTAATTACCTTTGTTTTATTTGTGTTTTTTTGGTAAATTTCGTCTATTAATTTTGAGGAATAATTTAATTTAGAAAACAGGAGAAAAAAATGGCAGATCTTAATATTTCAGAACGTCAGGCGGGCGATGTAACAATCCTTGATATGAGCGGCAAAGTAACAATCGGTGAAGGAAGCGTCGCCTTACGCAACACGATTCGTCGTCTTTTAGGCGAAGGTAAAAAAAGCATTCTCTTAAATCTCGGCAATGTCAAATACGTTGATTCAAGCGGAATCGGCGAACTCGTGTCGAGTTATACGGCGGTAAATAAAGAAAGCGGAAAACTTAAACTTCTTAACCTGACTCAAAAAATCCAAGACCTTTTGGCAATTACGAAACTTTTAACTGTATTTGACACTTTCGACGATGAAGGTGAAGCGTTGGCAAGTTTTGAATAGTTAGAGATTTTCAATTTACAATTAAAAGAAGATTTTAATCAGAGGATAAAGGATAAATATATTTGAAAAATCCTTTGTCCCTTTTATTTTTTTAAATCAAAGCATCCATACTTGCACATATTGCATCCTTATAAATAAGCAAAGCCATAAGATAAATAATAGAATTTTTTGCAACCCCCTTTATTTCTACTATTTGTCTTGTGAGCTTTGCTGCTTTAATTTTACAAATCTTCCACTACAAAAAGATGAAAAAAGTTTTATTCTTTATTATCACCGCAGTTTTTTCCGTCAGCATTTTTGCTCAAACACCACCCAGAAATCTTGATTTGCCGGACTACGGCATAAAAATTGAACCCGACAAGCGTTTAATGCTGGTTTTGGCATCGCTCGAATTAGCTGATGTAAATACTCCTCTAACCGAAGACGGCGAAAAGTTCCGTCGGGAACTGCAAGCCGACCTGCAAAAAGTCAGTCCCGAACTTCGCCGGAAAATAAAAATTTTTGTTGATCAATATAGAAAAAGACATTCCAAAGATTCAGATAAAGATTCAGATAAAGATTTAGATAAAGAATTAATCGCTCCGTTTATCTCGATGGCTTATAGTTTATCGGCTGTTCCCGAATTAAACGAACCCGACAGGTCTTTGGATTTGCCCGACAATTTGCTGGAAGTGCTTGATTATGCGGTTTTGGTTAAAGAATTTTATCAAAGTCCGGGCATTTCGGATAAAATTAACGATTACTATAAAAAATATCAGTTGGAAGGCGACAAACTGCGTCCTTCCGCAAGAATAATGGTGCGTCAATTAACCGATTATCTCAAAACACGTCCGCAGCTTTCCTATGTTGAAAGAGTTACGGTAGAAAATTCGGACAATAAAAAAGGTAAGAATAAAAAAAACGTCCAACTGCGTGAACGGGAAAGAAGTTTTAAAATAGTTCCCGAAATGCTTGCTCCGAAAGGAACGGTCAATTTTCTAAATGTCAGGGATGATTATTCGGCAATCGTTCCGCCGGAGGTTGATCTGAGTTCCTCGGATGTTCGACGCGGTTATCTGCAATTTGTCTTAGACCCGCTTGTTTTGAACTACGCAAAAGAAATTCTGACACAAAGCGAAGGAATAAAAAAATTGCTGGCAGAAAGACGCGAAGCCAATGCTGCAAGGATTTCGCCCGATCCGTTTCTGGCAGTTTCCCGTTCTCTGGTTGCCGCCGTTGATATACGGGAAGAGGAATATCGAAAGACGCAATTTGCCACCCAGCTAGCCCGCCAGAAAATTGATTCGATAGAAAAAACAGAAACGCAAAAAGGCGAAAAGGATGAAGAAAAAAGAGCCATTGTTGCCGAACTCAATAAATTCAAGGAAAATCTGGCAGACGAATCAGCCTTGCGGCTTTCCGAAAGTTATGAAAAAGGTGCGGTTCTGGCATTTTATTTTGCCGAAAAATTAATGGGAACTGAGAGTTCCGGTTTTGATATTTCAAGTTCAATAAAGGATTGGATAGTTTCGCTTAATCCATCTGAGGAAAATAAAAGACTCGAACAATATGCGGATGCAAGAAGACGAGCTGCCGAACGAAAAACATTCGGCACGGAAAACGTAATAACCGGAAATTCCCTGACTGCCAAACTTTTTAAAATTGACAAATTGATTGAAGAAAAAAAATACGCCGTTGCCGAAGCTGAATTAAAGCGGCTTCTGAATGAAAACCCCACGGAAATTCGCATACATTACGCACTCGGTCAGGTTGCTAATCTTTCAGCCGCAGAACTAAAAGACTACAAAAAAACCAGAGAACGGCTGGAGTTAGCAATTTTTCATTATAATAATGCCATTCGTGCAACGATTCCCATCACCGCGAAAACTTCCGAGGCAGACCGTATGTGGGTTTCACTATCTTACTTTGCTTTAGGCAGAATTTATGAATTCAATGACCAAAATGAATATGCTCTTGGTATTTACAATGCAGCAATCGAAGTCGGCGATGTGGAAGGCGGAGCATTTGAAAAAGCAAAACAGGCAAAAGAAAGACTGGAAAAAGTAAAGCAAAATTAATAATGGGTTATAGATGACTAAAATTTTTGCTTCTTTAATTATCTCTAA
>JALZKH010000042.1 GCA_030859345.1 Acidobacteriota bacterium
AAAGTAGAAACAAAAACAAATCATTTTGCGTTGAAAACAAAATTATATATCAACGCCCTACAATCAGCCGCAGAAACCTTACGGGAAATGAATCCGATTCAATTCTCCGCGTAAGGTGAGTTACTAACTAACTTGGTGCTTGATCTACAGGAAAGGATTCTTCATCGGCAGTTACTTTTAACAAAAGTTCCTTATATCTTTCGGGAAGTAAGCGGATTTTATTAGTTTTATCGGTTACGATGTGCAGGGTTTCGCCTTCTGCAAGAATCGTGTCATCGGATGGGCGGTAAATTTGATAGACAAAAAATATACTGCGGCTGCGGATCTTTGCAACTTGTGTGCGAATCGTTAAAACATCTTCATAATACGCAGGCGATTTGTAGCGGCAATAGCTTTCTGCGACGACCATTTGAGCCGAATCCTGGTCTTCCATTTCAAGATAGGAAAAACCGCGTGAACGGCAGAATTCACTTCTGCCGAGTTCAAACCAGACATAATAATTGGAATGATGAACAATTCCCATTTTATCCGTTTCGGCATAACGGACGCGGATTTCAGTTTCGTGCCATTTCATAGAGGTTAATTTAAGTTGAAGAAAAAAATTAGTCAAATCGAATTTGTCCTTAAATACTTGATTGTTTTAGATTTGACAGGCAAAATGAATTCTTATGTCAGGAGAAGGAAAACTAATTGTTAATAACAGAAATGCCTTTCACGAATATCACATTTCGGATAAATTTGAGGCTGGAATTGTTCTGCAAGGCACGGAAGTTAAAAGCATTATGCAGGGAAGAATTCAGTTAAAGGAGTCTTACGTGGCGATCAAAGATGATGAGATTTGGCTGTTCAATGCTCACGTTTCGCCTTATAAACACGGCAATATAAATAACCACGAACCTTTGCGGACGAGAAAATTACTGCTCAAACGCAGGGAGATTGAAAAGTTAAAAAAAGAAACCGAACTAAAAGGAATGACTTTGGTCGTAACAAAAGTTTATTGGAACAACGGACGTATAAAATTTGAGGTCGGAGTTGCGAAAGGGAAAAAACTTTATGATAAACGGGAAACTTTGAAGCAGAAAACAGTTGATAAAGAAACTAATAAGCAGTTGAAAGATGCCTTTAGATAAGTTATAGATATTACATAGTTTTAGGGAAATAAAAAAAGCAAATTGAGGAATTTATGAAATCAAAAGGAATAAGCAAGGATTTTGCGGAAGCAAAGGTTGATGCTTTGGCAACGGTTGTTTTTAAGGACGAGAAAGTTGCAGGCATTTTAAAGGATTTGGACAAATTGACAGGAGGGCAGATAAGTTCTGTTTTAGATTCAGAAGAGTTCAAAGGAGAAACAGGTAAAACACTTTTACTGCGTTTTTCGGCTGATAAGAAAAAAGCAGGTCGGCTTTTATTGATCGGTGCTGGAGAAAAGGACGAATATAAATGTGCGGATGCAGCAGTTGCGGCAGGCACGGCTGTCAGAACTTTAAGAGAAATGAACCTGAAAAGTGTGGCATTTGCTCCGCGTTCTGAAGAAGGTGCTGAAGCTGTTGCGGCTTGTGCTTTTCAGGGAGCGGTAACCAGCGAATTTGATCTCGATAAATATAAAACCAAAGACAAAAAAGACAAGAAATTCAAGGAATTCGTCTTGTTTGTTGACGGTGCGAAATCTTCCGATCTGAAAAACGGTCTGGAACGCGGCGAAATAATCGGCGACTCAATGAATTTAACACGCGATTTGGCAAATGAACCGCCGAATATTTTGACACCGACCGAAATGGCGAATCGTGCCAAGAAAATGGCAAAAGATGCCGGATTAAAATGCGAAATTTTAGACGAAGCCAAAATGAAAAAGCTGGGAATGAATTCTCTGCTCAGTGTTTCAAAAGGTTCTGAACAACCCGCCGCACTTATTGTTTTAAAATACACTCCGAAAAAAAGCACGGCAAAAAAAGGCGAACATCTAGCACTTGTCGGAAAAGGCGTGATGTTTGACACAGGCGGTATTTCATTAAAACCGGGCGAAGGAATGGAAGCGATGAAATACGATATGACCGGTGCGGCAACCGTTTTCGGCACAATGCGTGCAATCGGAATGCTGAAACCTTCAATTCCTGTAATGGGAGTTATGGGTTGTGTCGAAAATATGCCGGACGGCAAGGCTTCACGTCCGAGTGATGTTGTAACCGCAATGAACGGTAAAACGATTGAAATCTTAAACACTGATGCGGAAGGTCGTTTGGTTCTTGCCGATGCTGTTGCATATGCGGAAAAGCAAGGTGCTAGTCATATAATTGATCTGGCAACATTAACCGGGGCGGTGATTATCGCTCTAGGTAATCTCAACACGGGAGTTATGGGAAATGATCAGGATTTCCTTAACAAAGTAATGGAAAGCGGCAAGGAAGTCGGCGAAGGTTTTTGGCAGTTGCCGCTGAAAGGTTATGAAAAAGAAGTTAAATCCGACATTGCCGATGTAAAAAACATCGGAACAAAACGCCGTGCAGGAACAATCGCGGGTGGGCTATTTATTCAGGAATTTATTGACAAGGCAAAATGGGTTCATTTGGATATTGCCGGAACAGCCTGGGCGGACAGTCCGAAACCGGAAAGTTCAAAAGGTCCGACCGGAGTTGGTATACGTACACTTGTTAATCTGATTGAAAAATCTCAATAAATCAAATTTTAACTTTTGGCTTTACTGCCGAAAATATTATTATTGGTCAACGTATGATTTTACGTTGACCAATTTTTCCGCAAAAATATTGACATTTGACGTTCAAATTTTATCTAATGCTGAAAACTCCGCATAACTAAAACAAACAAAATGGAATTCAAAAGTCGAAATAGTCTTAATATTCTAATCATCTTATTTGTTTTAATAATTATTCTTGGATGCGTCTGTCCGTCAGATAGAAATGACGGCACAGAAAGTTCTGATCTTGATGCTAATAAACAAACATCGGAAAGCGAAGATTTTAATGTACTAAAATCCGTTAAAAAAGAAGACAAGGGAGATTTTGTCGTTAAACATAGGAGTGTTCAAAATGAAAAGTATGCAAGTCTTGACCGTTCTCTGAAAGATGCTAAAGTTCTGGAAAAAGCAGCGGATAAATTAAACCGCACGCTTTCACTTCCGCACGACATAGTTCTGCAAACCAAAGACTGCGGACAAGTAAATGCTCTTTATGATCCGCGGGATAAATCTATAACATTTTGTTATGAGTTGATGGAAGATTTCTTCAGGCTTTATAAAAGTGCGGGCGATACGGATAAAGAAGCAAATGAACGAATGAATAAAGCCATCACTTTCGTTTTTCTGCACGAACTGGGACACGCTTTAATTGACAGTTACGATTTGCCTATAACCGGCAACGAGGAAGATGCCGCCGACCGTTGTTCTTCTTATATTTGTATCGAAGAACTCGGCGAAGATGGAGTTAAATCAATTCTTGCGGCGGCGGATGCTTTCGATATTGATTCAAAGCAACGAAAACCAAATCAACGAAATATGGCTGATGAACATCTTCTTCAGGAACAGCGGTTTTTCAATTCATTATGTATGGTTTACGGTTCAAATACGTCACAATACAGTTATATTGTAGATGAAGGTTATCTGCCGAAATCAAGAGCCAAAAGATGTCCGTCCGAATATGAAAAAAACGCCCAGGCTTGGATGAAATTACTTGAGCCTTGGAGAAAGGATTAGAAAACTTCCGAACAAAATTTTTTTTTCAGCTTCTTTAAAAGATAGATTTTAACCTGCCTTTTTTCCTTTTGGAATCAGCTTTTGATTTTTTCTCAACACACGGTTAAACTTTTTGTAATTTCAAAATACAATCAAATTCCAAATTAATTTATGAAAATACACGAATATCAAGCAAAAGAACTACTTAAAACTTATGGCGTTCCCGTGCCGAACAGCATTGTTGCAAGAACGGCGGAAGAAGCCGAGCAGGCGGCGAAGGATTTAGGAACGGATGTGGTTGTTGTTAAAGCTCAAATCCACGCCGGCGGACGCGGTAAAGGCGGCGGGGTTAAACTTGCCAAATCACCCGAAGAAGCCAAACAGATCGCTTCCGAAATGCTCGGAATGAATCTCGTTACGCACCAAACCGGACCCGAAGGACGCGAGGTCAAAACTTTGCTCATCGAAGAAGGATTGCCGATTGATCAGGAATTTTATCTCGGTATCACGCTTGATCGTGCTAAAGGCAAAAATGTATTTATGGCTTCGAGCGAAGGCGGAACGGAGATCGAAGAAGTCGCGGCGAAAACACCCGAAAAGATTCTTAAAGAAACCATCGAACCGGGAATCGGTTTGCAGCCGTTTCAAGCCAGAAATCTCGCTTTCGGTTTAGGACTGCCGAAGGAATTAATCAATCAAGCCGCAAAATTTATGATGAATTTGGCGGACGCTTTTGAGAAAATGGATGCGACGATTGTTGAGATAAATCCGTTTTTGAAAACCAAAGATGACCGCTTAATTGCTTTGGACGCAAAAGTAAATTTTGACGGAAACGCGATGTTTCGACACAAAGATTATCCCGAACTGCGTGATTTAAACGAAGAAGAACCGCTTGAGATCGAAGCCTCGAAATCTGATTTGAGTTATATCAAACTCGACGGAAATATCGGCTGTATGGTTAACGGTGCGGGACTGGCGATGGCAACAATGGACATCATCAAACACAGCGGCGGCGAACCTGCGAATTTCTTGGATGTTGGCGGCGGAGCATCGCAGGAGCGTGTCGAAGATGCTTTTAGAATTCTGCTTGCCGATAAAAATGTCGAAGCGGTCTTAATAAATATCTTCGGCGGAATTGTCCGTTGCGATATGGTTGCTAAAGGTGTTGTCGAAGCGGCAAAAAATCTCGGTGTCGAAATCCCGATTGTCGCAAGGCTCGCGGGAACAAATGTTGACGAAGGCAAAAAAGTCTTGAATGATTCCGGCATCAATATAATTTCCGCCGACGGAATGCAGGACGCGGCTGAAAAAGTTGTTGCGGCGGCGGCGGCGGCTTGAATTTAAATTAGGCAGACGGTTGTGGCAGTAAGCAGTTAAATATCGACTGCTTACTGCCGTTTTCTATTTGTGAATAAGTTCGTTTATGCAATAATTTACGATTTTTTGTTAAATATAAAATGTTTTTTACCCGCTGACTAGAGTAAATTTATTAGATTTGTTATATTTTAATAACTGAATGACCATTCATTTTATTGAGGAAAAACTATGATCGAACGTGAACAATTGGAAATGGATATTGTCTTTGTCGGAGCGGGACCCGCAAATTTGGCGGCGGCTTATCATTTGAAAAAGTTGATTGATGAACACGACAAAGCTATTGTGGACGGTAGCAGACAAGGCAAGCCTCTTGGCGATATTGAAATTGGAATTATCGAAAAAGGTCCGCGAGTCGGGGCACATATTTTGTCCGGTGCGGTAATGGATCCGATTGCGATCCGTGAATTGATGCCTGATTTTCTTGAACAAGGCTGTCCGGTTGATACGGCAGTTACAAAAGATGCGGCTTGGTATCTAACCGACAGTAAGAAAATTCAACCCCCGATCACGCCGCCGCCGCTTGTCAATAAAGGAAAATATATCTGTTCATTAAGCAAAGTCTGCGAATGGCTGGGAGAAAAGTGCGAGGAGATCGGCATCAATATTTTCCCCGAATTTCCGGGTTCTGAAATGTTATATGATGAAAATGATAGAGTTATCGGAGTTCGTACGGGCGACAAAGGAGTTGATAAAGAAGGGAAGCCGAAGGGAAATTTTGAGCCGGGAATTGATTTAATTGCAAAAATCACTGTACTGGGCGAAGGTTCACGGGGTTCGCTGACAAAGCAGATAATGGACAGGCTAAATTTGCATGAAGACAAAGAACCACAGGTTTATTCGCTTGGCATAAAAGAACTCTGGGAAGTTCCCGCAGGGAATTTCGAAGAAGGTTATGTCGTTCACACTTTAGGTTTTCCGTCCGATGCAAAAACTTACGGCGGCGGTTGGATTTACGGGATGAAAAACAATGTTATCAGCATCGGTTATGTTACCGGACTCGATTATTTAGACCCGAATATTGATCCGCACTCGGAATTTCAAAAATTCAAAACCCACCCGGAAGTCGCCAAAGTCCTGGAAGGCGGGAAAATGATTAAATACGGTGCAAAAACGATAAACGCGGGTGGTTATTATACAATGCCGAAACTATTTGCCGACGGCGTTTTGCTGATTGGTGATTGTGCTTCGTTCTTAAATGCTCAACGCATTAAGGGAATTCACACGGCGATGAAAGGCGGAATGTTGGCGGCTGAAACTATTATTTCGGCTCTTGAAAAAGAAGATTATTCGACGGAAACGCTCAAATATTTTGAGGAAAAAATAAATAACAGCTGGATTTATGATGAACTTTATTCGGTTAGAAATTTCCACGCTGCTTTCCAGAGAGGACGCTGGTCGGCTTTGATCAATGGCGGTTTGCAGTTCTTGACCGGCGGTTTGGCTTGGGGATTTATGCCGAAAGAACATCACGTAGCCGGACATAAGCGGATGCAGACTTTACAAAATTACGCAGAAACAGCCAATGGAAATGCAAATGGCAAGCGTTATGAAAATTTGAATTTCGATAAGAAATTAACTTTCGACAAAGTTACGGATGTTTTTCACGCCGGAGTTTCGCACGACGAAGATCAGCCTTCGCATCTGCACGTTCTTGATACGGAAATCTGTGCGACGCGATGTGCCGAAGAATACGGAAATCCGTGCGAAAAATTCTGTCCGGCGGCAGTTTATGAAATGGAGGAAGATTCCGAAACGGGCAGACGCGAATTAAAAGTCAATTTTTCCAACTGCGTCCACTGCAAAACCTGCGACATTATGGACCCGTATCAAATTATTAATTGGGTTACGCCTGAAGGCGGCGGTGGTCCCGATTATAATGGAATGTAAATTGCATTATAAAAATATGTGAAATAAATTGTATTAATATAATTCACAAATTTTTTAGCAAAAGGAGAATAAATTATGTCAGCACCAAACAGTGATGAAGTTGAAGGAAAAGTTGATCAGGCAAAAGGCACAGTTAAGGAAAAAGTCGGCGAATTTACCGGCGACGAAGAAATGGAAGCGGAAGGCGAAGCCGATCACGCTAAAGGAGAAGCTCAGGAAACTTGGGGCAAATTTAAACGTGGAGTCGGCGACACTGCCGATGCGGTCAGGGACGCTGTAACCGACGATGATTAATTAAAGTTCATTTTTACAAAATAACAGGCGAAGGAATTTGAAGTTCTTTCGCCTTTTTGTTAATTTCTGCTAAATATAATTATGAAAGGAAATTTATTTATCATCACTTCGCCATCGGGCGGCGGAAAGGGAACTTTAATCAAAAAAGTTTTGCCGACCATCGAAAATCTAAGTTATTCGGTTTCTTATACGACCAGAAACAAACGTGAAGGTGAAGTTCACGGAAGGGATTATTCTTTTGTAAGTATTGATGATTTTAAAAACCTTATTAAAAATGATGAGCTTTTGGAATTTGCCGAAGTGCATAATAATTTTTACGGAACATCAAAAAATCAGGTCGAAAAAGAAACGGATTCCGGAAACGATATAATTCTTGAAATTGATGTGGAGGGTGCAGAGGAGGTACAGAGAAAACTGCCGAATTCGGTCGGGGTTTTTATCTTACCGCCCTCCTACAAAGTTTTGGCGAAACGGCTGATCGAAAGAAATACGGAAAATCAGGAAAATCTGACGATCCGTTTAAATAATGCAAGAGAAGAAGTTAAAAGGTTTGCTGCGTTTGATTTTATTATAGTAAATGACGAACTTGAGAAAGCCACGAATGAATTGCGGTCAATTATTTTAGCAGAAAGATTAAAGTGTGATAGACAAATATACCGCATACAAGATATTCTAAATACTTTTGAAAATTATTAAAATAATTTTTGGAGATTTTTAATTAAATTATGGCAAAAAAAACAGACGAAGCAACGCAGGAAGAAACAATCGAAATAGTTGTAGATCCGAAAGATATTCCCGATATTGACTCAAAATATCGGCTAATTCTTTTGGCAGCACAACGTGCAAAACAAATTCAGAGAGGAGCAAATCCACGGGTTGATTTAGACCCGCGTAAAATCAAACCGACAACAATCGCCTTGCAGGAATTTGAAGAGGACAAGGTGAATTTTGAATTTATTTCCAGAGATAATATCAGGCAGTAATTTATTCTAACGGATAACGGATAATTAAAAAAATCTTAATTATCTATTATTCGCTATTCTCTATCCAATTTATAAACTCGGAAGCAACTTTGCGGGCTTCAATCTCGTGCGGTAAATCTCTGTATGATTCAAACCACGATTTGAGATTCCATTTTTCTTTTTTCATAAAAAGCCCCCAAAAATCGCTTACGTATTTTCTCAAAAACCCGAAAAAACCTTGCTGCTGATATTGTAAAACGTGAACTAATTCGTGAGCCATTAATTTTTGATGAATCCGCAGTTTATTCTTCTCATCCCGCCAGACATTTTTAGGTTGAACAAAAATGTGCCGTCCGAAAGTGATTCCTTCGACCATCAAAATTCTCGTCAAAATTTTAGAGCCGCGTCTGGAATAAACCTGAACTTTCGGGAATTCTAAGGTGTGTCCCATAAATCGCATTCTTCAAAAAAATCAGCAAATAAATTATGTGAGTTTTCCGAAAGATTCATTACTCGATATTTTGAACCTGCTCGCGTATTTTTTCAATTTCTGCCTTGATGATCAAAGCTGCTTCCTTGATTATCAAATTCTGAGTTTTTGAAGCGATTGTATTTGCCTCGCGGTTAAATTCCTGTGTCAAAAAATCAAGCCGCTTCCCGATTGCTTCATTTTCTTTTATGATTGAATAAAATTGTTCGATGTGACTTTTGAGGCGAATAATTTCTTCTGAAATGTCGCTTTTATCGGCGATATATGCAGCTTCCTGAGCAAGTCTTGCTTGGTCAATTTCAATTTGCGAATCTGATTTTGAAAGCAATTTTTCAATCTTTTTCTGCAGACGCTCAAAGTATTCTTCCGAAACATTTTCAATTTCATTTTCAATGACCGGCAGTTGATTTTCGATATTCTGCAAAAGAGTTTCCAGATCGTTTTTCAAAGATTCTCCTTCGACTTCACGCATTTTTTCCAAATCGTTCAAAGCCTCAGAAATTGCACGTTTTACACCTACCGAGAATTCTTCGTTGATGTCTTCTTTTTTGATCTGAAGTGCGTTCGGAAGGCGTGCGATGTAATTCATATCGGGTTCGCCTTCAAGCGAAAATTCGTTTTTGATTTCATTTAAGGCGGAAATATATCCCGAAATTAAAGGTCGGTTTAGTTCATAAACAACATCGGTTGTATTTTCCGACTGCAAATTCACATCAACTCTGCCGCGTGAAAGTCTGTCCGAGATCAGCTTTTTTATTTCCGCTTCTAAAGATTGGAGTTCGTTTGAAAGCCTCAAATTTACATCCAAAAAGCGATTATTTACTGTTTTAATTTCGGCGGCTACATTGAAAGTTTCAGCGGAAACTTCGCCACGTCCGAAGCCTGTCATTGATTTCATAATTTTGTTTTCGATTCTAAAAATTCTTCTTCTGAAAATTGTAATTTGTAAAGTTTTTTATAAGTCCCGTTTTCTAATAAAAGTTCGTCGTGATTTCCTGATTCGATTATTCGACCATCTTGCATAACAATTATTTTATCGGCTTTTCTGATGGTTGAAAGCCTGTGTGCGATAACAATCGAAGTGCGGTTTTCCATCAAATTTGCAAGTGCTTTTTTGACAAAACGCTCGCTTTCAGTGTCGAGAGCCGAAGTCGCTTCATCGAGAATCAAAACGGGTGCATCAACGATAATTGCTCTCGCAATCGCAACTCTCTGCCTCTGTCCACCCGAGAGAAAAGTTCCTCGTTCGCCAACTAAAGTGTCGTATTTTTCAGGTAATTCTTCGATAAATTTATCGGCGAAAGCAATTTTTGCAGCACGCTGAATTTCCTCGTCCGTTGCATCCGGTTTTCCGTAGGAAATATTGTAGCGAATCGTGTCGTTAAACAAAACGGTTTCCTGCGTTACGAGTGCGAATTGTTTTTTTAAGCTCAAAAGTTCTGCCTCCCGCAGATCGGTTTCGTCCCAGTAAATTGAGCCTTGCGTTGGATCGTAAAGTCTTTGAATTAATTTTATCAAACTCGATTTTCCGCCGCCGCTTTCTCCGACGAGTGCGATCATTTGCCCTTTCGGAATGTCGAGCGATATGCCTTTTAAGACCTGTTTTTTTTCATCTTTGTAGCTAAAAGAAACATTCCGCAGCGAAATTTTATCTTTTAAAGTTTTCAGTTCAAAAGCATTTTCTTTTTCGGGCATCGGGGTTGATTCATCCAGAACATCCCAAACATCCTGGGCGGCAGCAAAAGCCTGTGTGATTTCATTATGCTGACGCGAAATTTTCCGCATCGGATCATAGCTTTTAAGAACGATAAACAAAAATGTAAAAAATTGCGAAGCGTTCATCTGACCTGAATTTATATCTCTTAAACCAAAATAAAAAAGGACAACGATAGCGATTATTCCGATCATTTCAATAATCGGCGGCGAGATTGCGGCGATTTTCCCCGCCCGCAAATTTGCTCCGGCAATTAATTCGGCAACGAATTTGAATCGTTTTTGTTCGCGTGTTTCGGCGGTGTAGGCTTTGACGATGGCTTGATTTGCCAAAGTTTCCTGTGCGGTATCGGTTAGTTTTTGATTACCCTTGATAGAAACATCAGCCAAACGGCGAAGTGATTTGCTGAATTTTCCCGTCAGAGTAGCGATGATCGGAGCGAGAATTAAAACTCCAAGCATTAAACGCCAGTTATAATAAAATGCTGCCGCAAGAAGTGAGATCAAAATAAAACTTTCCCGCAAAACATCACGCAGATTTCCCGAAACGGCGGATTCAATTGCCGCACAACTCGTAACCAGGCGTGATACAAGATAATTTGTCCTGTGTTGTTCAAAGAATGATGCGGATTGATTTAGCAGATGTGTGTAAAGTTCCTGACGCAGTTCCAATACTACGGATTGCCCGATCTTTGCCATCAAATAAGCTGAAAAATACGAGCCGATTCCTTTGCAAATTGTAAAAAATAACAAAAGAGTCGAAATCGTCAGCCACGCCTGATACCAGGGTTTCTGTGGAATTAATTCCTGCAAATTAAAAAGGGTCCAGGAATTCTGAGCAGTATTTTGCTGAAATTGATCGAGCAGAGGAGTCAGCAAAGCAAGCGTCGCCGTTTCAAAAAGAGCCATCAGGATCATTGCGATTACGGCAAATATAAAAATGGTCAGATGCGGACGTAAATATTTTAAGAGTCGGCGAAAATCTTGCATTGTTAAAAGGAAAAGTGTAGTTTCTGGAATTTTTTTGGTCAAATACAAAAAAGCGAGAGTTTGAAAAATATAAATTTTAAAACTATCAAATGTATTTTATAAAAATGAAAAAATAATTTAGAATTACAACATTATAAGACTTCCACGCATCTTTTTAATTAATACATTCCTGCAAATTCGGAGAAATAAATAATGACAATTAAAAAAGCACTTAAATTTTCCGGTATATTTTCTATTTTATTTTTATTAACGCTAAACGCTTTGGCACAAGTTGATGTGCCGCGAAAAACGCAAGCCGTAACATATCCTTTGGATGAAGAAGTTATGGTCAGATTTCGCGGAACGACCAGATTTCCGCGGATGAAGGGCGAAGCGAAAATTGAGAGAACCGAAAGGAACGGAACTGAGATTTCGCTTTCTGTTTCAAAAATGCCGAGACCTTTTGAACTCGGTGCCGGTTATGCAACTTATGTTTTATGGGCGATTTCGCCGAATGGACAGGTAGATAATCTGGGCGAAATAAAACGTCGCGGGTTTTTTGAATTTGATTCAAATATCAAAGTTACGACACGCCTGCAAACCTTTGCATTAATCATCACGGCAGAACCGCATTTTCTGGTCAATCAGCCGAGTCGTGCCGTAATGCTCGAAAACCTAAGTCCATATACTCGAAGCGGACGCACCGTTCCGACAACGACGACGATTCAGTATTTCGGCAATTCCAGCGATTATTTTAATAATCCGAGAACGCCCGAAATTGCCGATGTTGACTACCGCAAGATTCCAATCGCCGTTTTGCAGGCACAGCAAGCTATCGCTCTGGCAAAATATGCGGGTGCGGAAAGAGATGCGAAGGAAGAATTTGATCAGGCATTTTCGTTGTATCAAAATGCTGAAAATGCCTGGAAAGCCGGGCGTGATGACGAATATATTGATGTCGCGGCACGCAAAGCGGTGAGTGCAGCAGTACAGGCGGAATCGGTGGCACATATCAGAAGAGATGCGAGAGAAAAAAGAAATGACAGACTCAAACAGGATGCTGAACTAAGGCAGGCTGAAAACAAATTTGTTGACGCACAAAATGACATTTCCGAATTAAAAGCCGGTATTGCCAGAGAAACCCGTGCGAGGGAACTTGCTGAACGCGATTCGATGAATTATTCGGGTCAGGTCAGAGATTTGCAGGCTGAAGTCAAACGTCTGAGAGATGAAAATCAAAATTTGAGTGTCAAACTTGCCAGAATCGAAGCCCAACAACAGGCACTCGAAGCCGAAAGAGAAAGGGATAGAAAACTTACACGCCTTCAGGCAAATTCTTCGGTGATTATGAAATCGTTAAGCCGCTTCGGTTCGGTTACGGAAAATGAAAGAGGGATTCTCTTAACTCTGCCTGAAAATTACTGGTCGGATACTCGCGTCAGCAGTTTTGCCGATGCAAACAATGATAAATTGAACGAACTCGGAAATGTTCTGGCAAACAGCACGGATTATAGAATTTACATTGAATCACATACGGATAATGACGGCACACCGGAAAATTTGCAGACTTTGACAACCGAACGGGCTCAAGCGGTTGCCGATAAACTAAGGTCATTGGGAGTTTCGCAGGAACGGATCGAATCAAAAGGATTCGGTGCGGCAATGCCGCTTGCTCCGAATACAACAAAAGCAAATCGTGCTAAAAATCGGCGGGTTCAATTGTTGCTCGTGCCTGATGTTCAATGAAAATCTACTATTTAGCGGGAATGCGTAAATATGCTTCCGCATTCACGCTGGATATATTTTATTTAACCTTCAAATACTTGAATTCTATCGGGCGGAAGTCCGACCATACATTCATCACCGACATTTAAACCGACGAGTCTTAAAACCAAGGTTTTTAATAGAAGTCCGTTTGCATCGAGATAAATTTTTGTGGTTGCTCCCTTGAATCTTATACCGACAATTTTTGCTTTAATGAGATTGTCTTCGGGAAATGAAGCACCGAAGGAAATTGAAATATGTTCGGGACGGATTGATAAAATAACTTCCTGCCCGATGGTTTCTAATTTTTCTTTGGGTATTTTTCCGGTTAATAAATGATGTTCGCCGTCGAGTGTTTTAAATTCTGGAGTTTCATTTGAATCCGGGTTCAGGCGGCGGGCGGGGAATACGTTGTTGTCACCGAAATTTTCCGCAACCGCTTTTGAATGAGGTTCTAAATAAACCTCTTCGGGCGTTCCAACCTGTTGGACTTCGCCTTCGTGCAGAATCGCTACGCGGTCGCAAACCGTGAAAATTTCTTCATAATCATTTGTTGCAAAAAGAACTACGAGATTTCTTTCTTTTGTAGCTTTTATTAATTTTTCATAAGCTATCGTGCGTTCCCGCCGGTCCATCTGACAAAATGAATTATCCAACAGCAAAACTCCGTTAACTTCCTGCAAAGCAAAATCCAAAGCAAGCATCTGTCCTTCGCCTTCGGCAAGTTCGGAAGTTTTTCCATCGGCGAAAACTTTTTTCCAGAACGCTTCATTGGAAAGGCTCGGAAAACTAAAGCCGCGGTCTTCGCAGGGGTCGTTGGTAATATCATCATCGAGCATAAATATCTGCCCATTGTTAGCTGTTTCCAAACCTGAGATAAGCCGTATCAAAACTGATTTTCCGCTTCCCGATGCTCCGAATAATCCGAGAATTTCACAAGACCTGATTTCAAGTGAAACATCCTTTAAAATCCAGGCATCATTGTATTTTTTTGAGAAATTTTTAATTTTTAAAGACATTTTTAAGCGTTTATTTGAAACTTATATCTGACCAAAGCGTGCAAAGTAAAGTATGTTTACGACATCTACTTATAGCAAGTATAGAATTAATATATTAAAATTAACAAGAAAACAAAAAAGGTAAGTAGATAAAATTATGGAGAAAAAGAAATTAGTTTCAAAGGCAATACACGCGGGCGGTTGGCGGCTGATCAGAAAATTCGGCAAGTCCGTTCCGGGATTAGGCACAGCGTTGGCTGTCGGGTTTATCGGTTATGATATTAAAAATAAAGGGTTTGTCACCGGTTTAATTAATACCGGCTTAGATGCAATTCCGGTTGTTGGCACAGTAAAAAATGTAGCCGAAATGGTTACGGGCGATTTTTTGCCGGATAAAAAATCGGACATTAACAAAAAAATTGAGGCGGCAAATCAACAAAATGTGTGAAAATTTAATTTTTAAGCGTAATTTAACAAAAGAAATTTCGGGTTGTGCGATAGTTTTTTTATTAACAGCTATTTTCGCATCATCTGAAATTTATGCACAGAATCCGACACCAATTCGGTCTGTGCCTGAAATAATAAGTCAGGATGATGATCTGGAATTAATTGAACAGGATTCCGATATTCAAAGTCCGACGCAGGTTGAGATTTCGCCGACGGATAAAAAATATAAAGACTTGTCTGCACGTCTGAAAACACTCGAAAATCGAAAGACCGCAGATTATGACGCGGAACAGAAAAAACTTCTTTTAAGCCTTGATATTTTAACTAAAACTGAAGAACGGGCGGAAAATTTACGCAAAAAGTTGATCGAATTGATTGAAAAAGAAACTGAAATTAAAAGCAAACTGGAAGCCGTTGAATACAATTTAAAACCCGAAAATATTGAACGCTCGACGGCAATGTACGGTTCGCTCCGTCCTGAAGATATACGCGATCAGAAAAAAAACAATCTTGAAACGGAAAAAAGAAATCTCGAAGCATTGCTCGCACAGATTCAGGCAAGCCGCTTTAATTTAGAGGAAAGCGTTAGAAAAGCCGATCTGTGGGTGGAAAAAGTTCGATTAAAATTTGAAAAAGAAATTGACAAGGCTTTAGATATAAATGATGAAAATAACAATTATTAGTTCCCGGCTTTTTTAACAATCGGTTTCTTCTGATTTTTTTGACATTCATTTATCGAAGAAATCACCGCAATTGTTCTGAAATACGGATCGGCAAAACTTTCCGCCTGTCCGAGCGTTTGACCAAAATCTTTCTTGCTGAGTCGGACAAAAACCTCCTCCATATTTAATCCAACCGTGCTGTAAGAGTTAAAATAAGTAGCCTGATTAATTTCAACCTTTATTTGCAGATTATCTTTGAAAATGTCCGGGGCTTCTAAACCGTTTGTAATTTCGATTGCTTTGGAAAGCGATTGAAAAGCCTGAAATATATCATAATCGGAATAGATTCTTGCCAAACCGAAAAATACTTGTGCTTTTTCAACCGAATTTTCCGCTTTGTTGGCAATTGTATAAATTTTGGTAAGCAAGGTGTTGACCGCCGAATTATCGCGTTTTTCTTTTAATTCGGCTTGAGCAACTTCAAAATATAAATTCGCCTTGAAAATAAATTCGCTAACTTTTTCGGCATATTTTCGTGCGTCATCAAATCTTTTATCATCAACCGCGGCTTTGCTTCGCCCATAATAAAAATACTGTTTAGCTTCTTCGCTGACTTTGGAATCGGAAATTTTCAGAAGCCAAATTTCCATTTTTTCAAAATATTCTTCTTTATCTAATCTGAAAATAACCGAAAATATATCGCTATCCCGCAATTTTCCATCACTTTCCAGTTTTTCCAGATTTTTAATTTTCGTTTCAAACGGAAGGTTAAATTTTTCATTTGATTCCTGACGTTGTTTTAGTAAATCGAGCATTTCGTTGCTGACCAGCGAACTTGCGTGAGTTTTGGCTTGATTAAATTTATTCAGCAAAGCGGGAAACTGTCCCATATACGGCTGAATTTCTTCAAGTGCGGAAATCGCTACTGAGGTTTCGGGAAATGCGGTCTGAATTGCTTTTTCCGTATTCGTCGGTGTTAATTGCAGAATTCTGTTAAAAAGCGTGTTCAAAAATAATGCCTGCAAATTCGGATTTGGTTGGAAATTTTTTGGAACGCCTGTTCCCAAAGAATTTTTCTCGATGCCGAAAATTCTATCTTTGGCGAAAGGATATGCTGATAAATAAAGCAGGCGGAAAACTTCCGTATTTGAATGTTTAACTAAAACTTCTTGAAATAGCTGATCGGCAACTGCTCGATTATTTCCTGCGATGGAATAAAGGCTGAAATACCAAGTGTTTGAAAGTTCGTAACCAGTAACTTCCCGACCAATCTGAACGGCAAGTTCGGGATTTGATTCGGCGATTTCCGCCACAACATTTAAAATACCTCTGACTTCTCTGGTTTTATCAAAATCAGATTTGTTTCTGTTTTTTATTTTCTCTTCTAAATTTTTAAGAATTTTATCCTTAAATTGTTTAGCGAGTTCCGTATCTTTCTTTGCCACTTCTTTCAAAACAACTGTTCGATAATCAGTAAAATATGAATTTTCTATTTTATCTGCGGTCTTTTCATCAAAATCTTTTTCGGCTAGACCAAATGCTTCTTTGTAATAATCGAGGCTTTGTTCTTTATCAGCCTTCCAGAAAAATTCCGCAACCTTTAGTAAAATTTTGATCTTTTTCTCCGAATCGGTTAGCGAATCACTATTTGATAATTGCTGTTTAACCAATGTTTGCGAATATTCGGGCGTACAAATATCGGCATTGGTTGTCGAATTTTGTTGGGCAAAATTCGTGTTTAGTAAAGAGATTAGAAAAATGATTGAAACTAAAGACTTTGAAAATTTCATTATTTTGAGAACTCCTGTGATTTTATTAAAAAATGGTAACAGATATTTCACTTCGCTCAAAGAATTTTGTTTCAAAAAAACCTGCAAGAAACTGCAACCTCAATCGTTCCTTCAAACGTCAAACAAATTACAAAGACAAAAAATAAATGAAATTACCCGTTTTTTTGAGGAGAATTATTAATGAATTTTAGAAAAGTATTTAGTTTTATCGGTCTGTTATTTATGCTGTTAGTTTCGGCGGAAACCTTTGTTGCACAAGGAATAATTGTTCCGCAACACTGCACTATAAGACCACGCTGCCCGCGTCCGATCCCGCGTCCGCAGCCGCTTCCTATTTCACTTCCGGTGAAATCAATTCAAATTGATACGAAAATAAAAGGACAGGTCGCAACCACGCGGGTTGAGCAGATTTTTCAAAATAATTCGCCTTACACTTTGGAAGGAACTTACTTTTTCCCGATTCCCGAAGATGCTTCGGTTGAGCAGTTTGCGATTTGGGAAAACGGTAAAAAACTTGTCGGCGAAGTTCGCTCGCGTGAGGAAGCACGAAAAATATATAACGAAATCGTCCGTAAATTAAAAGACCCCGGTTTGCTTGAATATGCGGGAAAAGATTTGTTTCAAGCCTCGATTTTTCCGATTCCGGGAAACTCCGAGAAAAAACTCGAATTGACTTATTCGCAAGTCTTAAAAGCCGAATCGGGAACTGTTTCATATCGTTATCCGCTCGGAACGGGAAAAAATATCTGGATACAAAACCGCGAAATAAATAATTCCCAAAGACCTGCGGCAAATTACGACCAGCAAATTGGGACTGTTTCCGGGAAAATTGAAATTATTGGCAATGAGGCATTGCGGAATATTTATTCGCCGAGTCATACGGTTGAAGTCAATAACAAAGGCGAAAAAACCGCGACGGTTTCATTTGAAACAAAAGGGAATTCAAACGATTTTCAGCTTTTTTACGGACTGTCGGATAAAGATTTCGGGATGTCTTTATTGACCTATCGAGAACCCGGAAAGGACGGATATTTTTTGTTGACGATTTCGCCGAGCGAGAAATTATCGAACCGCGAAATTGTTGAAAAGGATGTGGTTTTTGTGATTGATACTTCGGGTTCGATGGCGGACGAAGGAAAAATGACGAAGGCACAACCGGCTTTAAATTTCGGAATTCAAAGTTTAAATGAAGGCGACAGATATAACGTCATAAATTTTTCGGGCGAAGAACATCTGATGGAAACGGGTTTAATTTCGGCAAACAACGGCGGCAAGAAAAAAGGCGTAGAATTTGTTAAAGCCTTAAAATCAAACGGCGGGACAAATATAGATGATGCTTTGAAAGCGGCTCTGAAACAATTCGATTCGTCGAGCCGTCCGAAAATGCTTGTTTTTTTAACCGACGGTTTGCCGACAGTTGGTGAACAAAATGTTGATAAAATTATTGCTAATGCAAATGAATTGAAAATTAAAGGTTTGCGAATGTTTCCCTTCGGCGTTGGCTACGATGTCAACACCCGTCTGCTTGATAAACTTGCGTCGGAAAACTCCGGCGTTGCCGATTACATTCAGCCGAAAGAAGATTTGGAAGTTAAAGTTTCCAACTTTTTTACGAAAGTAAATTCGCCCGTTTTATCGGATGTAAATATAGATTTCGGTTCGCTCAAACCCGATCTGATGTATCCGCGGGAGATTTCCGATATTTTCAAAGGTTCACAACTCGTAATCATCGGGCGTTATAAAAATTCGAGCGATCTGGAAAATATCTCAATAAAATTAAGCGGCAAAAGCGGCAATAAAACAAAAGAATTTCGTTACAACAATCTGGATTTTCCGATGCGTTCAACCGAAAACGATTTTCTGCCGAGACTTTGGGCTTCACGCCGCGTCGGTTGGCTGATCGAACAAATTCGTTCAAACGGTGAAAATAAAGAATTGACCGATGAAATAATCGAACTCGGAACTCGCTACGGAATCGTTACGCCATATACTTCTTATCTGGCTACCGACGGAAGTTATCAGGCAAGAGAAATGAGTGTAAGCAGTTTGCCTACCAATAGTCGTTCAGCAATTCAAGCCGATATGATTCAACAAAGCGGACGTTCCGCAGTTGCACAAAGCGTTCAGCAAAATACTTTACAGAATAATGCTTCAGTTACGCTGGATGCTGATGAAGAATTTCGAGTTTACTTAAAAGACACGAAACAAAATCAGTTTGTCGGAACGAAAAACTTTATCAATGACAAAGGGAATTGGATCGATACCGAATATAAAAAGGACTCAAAACTGCCCCAAGTTACGATCAAATTTGCAAGCAACGAATTCTTTGATTTAGTCAATAAAGAAAAGGATTTGGCTAAGTATTTAGCGATTGGAAAACAGGTTAAAGTTGTTTGGAAAAATAAGGTTTATCAAATTATTGAATAAATTTTTGATTCAAAATTTTTCAAGCAGGACAGTTTAGCTTCGAAAAGTTTATACGATCGTTTATGGATAAAAAATACGGCTGGTCGGTAGGAAAAGACGGCGTTATAATTCGCTGCGAAAAATAAAAATTATTTATGAGCAACTAAGCCGTTTATAAAGACATCAATTTAAATAGACTGATTAAAGTCGTTTTATTTAAAATAATTGAACCATTTAACCCGACTTTTCAGTCTGTTTTGATTCCTCCTGTTTCTTTAATTTAAGCCCGCCGATGAAGATGACTCGGCGGGCATTTTTTTGTTTACCGTTTTCCGGTATATGAATGTGCAAGTTCTAATGCTCTCGGAAGATTTTCAACGCCTTTTAAAACCTGTTCGTCATTTTCAATCAAAACCTGTTTGGCGGCGACATTTCCGAATGCGGCTGAGATCAGATTGTATCTGATTTGACGGAGTATAAATTCCGATTCCCGATTAATCAAATTTTTCGGTTGCACGCTGTTCTTACCGATGTATTCTTTAAATTTTACTAAAAGATTTTCAGTTACCGGATAATCGCTGCGTTTGATTCTCAAGCCGTAATTCTGCTGTTGGTTTATTTTATAATTTTCAAAACCGATGACCTGTCCATTAATTAATTCTCTGGAAAAAAGAAAAATCGGATCGAGCAATTGAATTTGGACATCAGTTAATATGCGTGCTTTGACAATTTCATCGGGAGTAATTCCGTCGCCGCCGTAAACCGTTCTACCGCTTTCAGTTTGTCTGGAGTTTTGTTTATCTTTTTCCGTAAAACTGATTTTATGCTGATAGTAATCATATCGGTTTCCGTTCGAATAATCTCTCTGGATGGAACGCCCCGACGGGGTGTAATATTTTGCGGTTGTTAAGGTTAAGCCTGAGCCGTAAGGTAAATTTATAATACTTTGGACGAGTCCTTTGCCGAAGGTTTTTTCGCCGACAATATATGCACGATCAAAATCCTGTAATGCTCCGGTAACTATTTCCGAAGCGGAAGCACTGTCGCCGTTGACAAGAACGACCAGCGGAACATTTATCGAATTCAAATTACGCGAAGTCCACTTTCGATTATCCATAACATATCTTCCGCGTTGGCTGACGATTGTTTTACCTTTGGGCAGAAATTTTTCAGCCACGCGAACTGCCTGTTCTAAAATTCCGCCCGGATTATTTCTCAAATCCAGGATGAGAGATTTCATTCCTTGTTTTTCCAGTTCATTTAATGCAACATTCAGTTCATCCATTGTCGTGTAATTAAAACCGTTTGAGAAATCAATATAACCAACGCCCGGACTTAGCAGATACGCATCGGGAATTGAAGGCTGCGGCACGCGATTCCTTTTGATAGAAATAATTTGAGGTGTAGAATTGTTTGCTCTTTCAATTTTCAGACGAATAGTTGTGCCGATTGCTCCGCGAACTTTGTTTCTGACATACAACGAAGATTTTCCGCTGACTTTTTCACCGTCAACTTCAATTATTTTATCTCCGAAACGCAGATTTGAACGAAACGCCGGCGAATCGGGAAATGTTGATGTAACGTAAGTTTCAAAATTTCCTTTTTCCTCAAAATTTGCAATCGTCGCACCGATTCCAGAATATTCGCTGTTTTGATCACTTAGCAATTCCTCATATTCTGCTGAATCAAAATAATTTGAGTGAGGATCGAGCACGTGAAGCATTGAATTGATTGAAGATTTTGTTAAATCATTAATATCAACCGAATTTGCGTCAACGTAATTTTGTTTGATTAATTCAATCGCTGTCTGAAAATCATTAGTGAGTGTCCGCGGATCAAGCTGATCGTTTTTTATAGACAGACTTGTTTTCGAGTGAACCGTTGATGCCGAGAATGATTGTCCCGGACTGATGCGAAATGGATCGGCTTTAGGAATTTGTGAGATAGTTTTAGATTCATTTTGAGAAAATAAAACGCTGCTGCAAATTGCAATTAAAAATAATGAGATAAAAAACTTTCGCATAGATACACTTCTCCCGGAACAACAAAGTTTTGTTATCGAAAATCTAAAAATTATCGTGGTTGCCTGAAATAACAGAACACACAAATATCTTTAAACGGAACACAAAACTTTTAATTGCCTTAGCGGTCAACTTTTGTTTATGAATGTGGAAAGTCTTAATAAATGAAAAATTCCAAGAATTTATTTTTGTTTTTTTAGTTGGATTGATTTAGTCTAAGATATTCGGTTTAATAATTAATTTACAGTTTAAAAAATGTCCGAAATAAACGAACACAATTTAGAAAAAAAATTGCGGCAGGTGATTGAAACCGTTGATACGGCTAATTCTTTGACCGTCCCTTTGACCGATACAATCGTGAATTTGCTGGAAACATCGTCAGCTTTGATGAACTCGGAGGAAGCATCAGTTTTGATCAAAGATGGAAATGAAGGTGATTTGCGTTTTCTCTGTGCAATCGGTCAGGTTGCCGATCAATTAGCAGGTTTAAAAGTTCCCGCCGGAAAGGGAATTGCCGGATTCGTTTTTTCTTCAGGTCAGCCTTTAACGGTAACAAATGTCGAAGAAGAAGAAAGTTTTTACCCGGAAGTTGACAGACAAACCGGATTTTCGACGCAAACGATCTTAGCCACACCTTTGATTTATAAAGGTAATTTTGTCGGCGTTCTGGAATATGTTAACCGCATCGGCGAACCTCCGTTTGAGCCTTTTACACCGGACGAAATGAACACGGCGGCTTTATATGCGGATGCGATTGCCGGAATTGTTAATGCTTATGAATCAGCCGGACTATTCAAGGATTTGAGTAAAGAAATTCTTTCAAGTGAAAAACCTTCGGAGGTTACTGAAATAAGAAAGTGGCTGAAAGACGTGAGGGGTTCAAAACGCCATCGGGAAATGATTGACCTGGCAGTGCTGATTCGTGAAGTTGCAAATCGCGGCGATGCTGAAAGAGTTTTATGTAAGGATATTTTAGAATCTTTTGTCAATTATACTAAAAACGATCTGAATTCTAAATTCAGCCGTCTGTAAATTCTAAATAACGGGAAGTCTATAAACTTTAAATTTTTGGTAGTGTCCTAAAAGTAATGCTCAAGTAGAAAAGTATCTTTCCCGGCATTTTAAGTTGTAATGAGCCAGAAAGTATTTGATGGCTTCCTTGTGAAACCATTCGCTCTTTGAAAATGACAATGTTTTTCGCACTAATCTTGACACTCTTTGTCTGAACGTGCAGTTAAATCTTTCGATTAGTGATACCTCTCCGCTTTGTTTCCCGCAAGCTGTGTGCTGCTCGATTGGAATTGCTGATTCGTAGGCTTTCCAACTATCGGTTAACACCAACGCATTGACTTTAACTTCGATGGGAACTTTTGCCCATAAGTCTTTGGCACTTTCTTGGCTTCGATCACCAATATGGACTGCGATTATCTGCCGGGTTCGCCTTTCCAGAATCAGCCATATCCAACGCTTATTCTCTTTATTGCCGACAAATGACCAGACTTCATCGGCTTCGACCGGAAGCAGTTGAATCTCCGCCTCAGCAGGTATTTGAAAGTTCAGATCAGCGGCAGTTGCTTGACTAAAGCATTTCTATGTAATTCTGCAGCCAACCGCGTGAAATATCCAGCACCCGACAAATCCTTCGTAATGCCATTCGCTCCAATAATAATTTATTGACAAGTTCTTTTTTCTCCTCAGACACCGTTTGGTTGAGAATAATGAACTGCCGACCGCATTCTAAACATTGATGGTTTTGTTTGCCATAATGAGTATGACCGTTTTTCTTAATATGCGATAATCCACATTGCGGACAAGTTAAATTG
>JALZKH010000077.1 GCA_030859345.1 Acidobacteriota bacterium
ACTCGGCTACACGATGACGATGTTTAATGTGCTGGCGAGTTGGTATGGATTACAATATGACAAAGATGGAATTCTGCATCTTTCGATTGCAGAATTCTCACTTTAATTTACTAGCACCAAAGGTTACTAGACTCATTGGTTGGTGTCAGCTCATATTCAATTGATTTGCTAATTGGACCAAAATATATCCAACCACTACCCTCGCCACTAATTGACCAAGCTAATTCTATTGGACCTATTTTAACTTGAGGATTTGGTGTCTTTTCGGAAGTTTCGCCAAACCCATATTCAGTTCTATCGTTAATGAAATTAGGAGTTTCATCAGGTTGATACCACCAAGAATATCTTATGAAACTGCCACGTTTGTTAGATGATTGGTCAACTGCTTGTAATGCACCGTATCTACCTTGATAACGCACAAGGAGAATTAATCCGTTTCTAATCAAAACTGCATTGCCAGTTATTTGGTGAGAGGGCTTATTAATAATGTTTTGTATTTGATTCTGTAGAAAATCAGTATTGGAATTGGATTCTTGTAAAAGTTGATTTAATCTATTTATTTCTTCTAATTTTGATTGGAGTATTTCAGCTAGTTCATTATCTTTATCTGCTATTGCTTGATCCTTTTGTTCTTTAATTTCCTCTATTCTTTTTTCTGCACTTTTCTCGGTAATTTCAATATAATCTCTTGTATAGGAAGGAATTTGTAAGTTAAGTTTAAGATTTTCAAGTAATTCCTTATTTTGTTTTCGTAAATTAGTATTTTCTTCTGCTAAAGGAGCTAACTGTTTTTGAATACCTTGTTCAATTCCGTTATTGATTTTATTATTTGAGTAGTTAAAGAACCACCATAAAAATGAAGCTAAAGCTATAATTATAGGAACAATAGCAGCTATAAATGTCCAAAATAGTGTCCAATCCATAATTATTGATTTTTAATTATCTTCTTTTAAATCTTCTGGTTTTTTGTCAACTTTTTTATCCTTCAAAGACAAATACAAAACAGGCACATCGTGGTCGGAAACTCTTTCGGGGCGGTTTTCGTCGTTAGCGTAAACTTTTGGGAAATCTGCATTTAATCTCGCATAGCCGAATTTTATCGCACGTTTTCGGGCAGGCGTGTTTATCAAAATATGGTCAAGCACTTGTGCCGAACCGCCGAAAATATACGAATAGCGATTTTCCTGCGAAATATAATCAACCAGATCAATTAAATCGGTTTTATAGATTTGCGTCGAAGGCGAAATGATATTTTTTGCGGGATTGCCTTTTAAGATTCCTATTAAATCATTATAACCGTCGTTAAATTGAAAAGCATTAAAATCTCCGACGACAATTATCGGCTCTAAAGGGTTTTGCTTTTGTCTGTCTTGAATAAATTTTGCTAAAAATTCAGCTTCCAGACGGCGTTTGGTTTGCACACGGTCGCCGCTTTTCGGGTCGTCAATTCCGAGATATGATTTGAAATGATTGACGATAACCGTGAAATTAAAATTCTCTTCCGGTTTTCCGCCCGGAATTTCAACTTCAATTAAAAGCGGCGGACGATCAAAAAGTTTCTCTTTCGGATTTGCATCTTTGTGTTCGAGTTTTAAGTCTTTGGCGAGTTGTTCAACTTTTTTTACTTTGACCTTTGAAGTTTTAACCAAAAAACCGACATCAATGCCGCGTATGTCATTGCCTTCTTCCAAAAACGCTTCGTATTTCGGATTGGTTTGACCGGCAGCTTCGGCATCTTGATTAATCCGCTCGGCGAGTTTTTTTAAAACTTCCAGATTTTCAACTTCAATAATTCCCAGAACATCCGGCATCGAAACAACATTGCGGATCGCCAGAGATGTTTTTTTCAGGCGTTTTTCAAAATATTCCTTTGAAACTATTTCCTCTTTTCGCTCCAAATCGGAATTTTCTTTATCATCAAAAAAGTTTTCAAGATTAAAACTTGCGACGGTAATTTCATTTTCTCCCGCCGGACTTGCTTTGACGAATTCGCGGTTATTTTCAATAATCGGTTTGATTTTCGGATCGGGCAAAAATGTATAAGCCGAATAACCGTAATCGAGAACGCCGACAAGATTTTTAATCGTTGCACCGCTCGTTACGTCAAACGCTTCGCCGCCTTTAAGTCCATCGCTGTCAACACGAATCAGTTCCGAATTCATATCAAAAGCCGAAAAAGTCTGCGGCAGTTTGTCGAATAAAATTTTTAAAATATCGAGTCCGGGTTCGCGGAAAGGTCGCATAGTTTTTGCCAAAACACCGAAGAATACGCCGTCGGAGATAATTTTATCTTCCTTGGTGCTTTTATAACCGCCGGTTGGAGCAACGACTTTTAATTCCTCGATTTTCAGAAGCATTCCTTCAAATCGTTCCAGTTGATCGGGATTTCCATTAGTTTTAAGATCGGCTTCGGTCAAAACGTATGGTTTCGGCAGAGGATTTTCCTTTGAGATTATTTTTGTTTTCGGTTCAACAATTTCGGTTAAAAAAAGAGCGTAGCGTTCGCGTTCCGAACGAAATTCCGCCACCGTTCCGCTGACTTCGACCATATTTCCGACGGCGATTTCGGCAGACGGTTCATCTTTTGTAAAGACATAAATTCCTTCCGAAGTTTTCGGATTGCCGTCAACTTTATCGTCCGGCGTTTGAATATAAAATCCGCTTTTTCTAATCGCCGTGACGATGCCTTGAACCGTAACTTCTTTCTTAACCAAAGGCGACAGAATTTCCTCGCCCTGAACTTGCGAAATCGGTGTAACTGTTTGTGATAAAATGCTTACCGAGAAAAATAAGCTGATGAAGATGAAACTTATAGAAATTTTTTTCATAAACGTAATAATTAAATTTATTTGCGAGATAAGATTTTTATTTACCAATCCGAGATTTTTTAAAATGACTCTGCGGCTTTTCGATGCAGATTGTTTTAACTTTACTGTAAAAGATTTAAATTGCAATAGAATATAAAATTTTATGCAAGTTCAAACAGCTTGATTTTGCGATATTGCCAAAAAGAAAATCGTTTTTTCGGTGATATGAAATTTTGGGAATGTTTTCTACGCATTTTGCAGCAAAAAATGTTAATATCAAGCCATTTCCATTGCAATTCGAGAATTTTACGATAAAATTTGCAAAATGTAAGTTTAGGCAAAGTATAAAATCTTTGCATCCGCAAGCAGAAACCGAAATCCAAAACTGAATATTTAAAGAGGGGAAATTTATGAGTAATTTATTTCGCAAAAAATCCATCGAACAAATAAAAGCAGATGCTGCCGCCGGTTTTATCACACACGATTTTTCCGAAGCCATACCGCAGATCAAAGGCGAAGCGGACGCGAAACTCGAACCCGGCGAAGGGATACATCTGCGTCGTTCGCTCGGCACATTTGATGTCACGATGCTCGGAATTGCGGCAATCGTCGGGGCGGGAATTTTCGCAATGGTCGGACAAGCCTCTTTTGACGGCGGTCCGGCGGTTGTCCTTTTATTTTTATTTGCCGCCGTCGCCTGCGGATTTGCCGCACTTTGCTATGCGGAGTTTGCCGCCCGGATTCCGATTGCGGGTTCGGCTTATACTTATGCTTACGCAAGTTTCGGAGAGCTTGCGGCGTGGATTATCGGTTGGGATTTGCTGGTCGAATACGCCATCGGAAATATCGCCGTTGCAATTAGCTGGAGCGATTATTTTACGCGTTTGCTCAACGCTCAGGGTTTGAGAATTCCGGCTTATTTTACGATGGATTTTTTAAGTGCTTCACGCGGATTTGAGGAAAATCAAGCACTCGTCGAAGGTGTTATAAATCAGGGACAATCTTTAGGTTCACTTCTTTCAATGACGGGCGATCAGCTTACGAAAGTTTCCGATAAACTCAATCCATCTATTATTGAAGCATACGCGGCTTGGACGACCGCACCGAGAATCGGAAATCTACCGGTAATTCTCGATCTGCCTGCTTTGGGAATCGTGATTTTAATTACATTTATCGTCTATATCGGAATCCGCGAATCGAAAACCGCTTCGAATATTATGGTTTTCTTAAAACTGGCGGTGATATTCCTCGTTATAATCGTCGGAGCTTTTTATGTAAATACCGATAACTGGACTCCTTTTGCACCGAACGGTTTTAGTGGCGTAATGGCGGGCGTAGCGGCAGTATTTTTTGCATATATCGGTTTTGACGCACTGGCGACAACCGCCGAAGAATGTAAAGACCCGTATGTAAATCTGCCACGCGGAATGATCTATTCGCTTCTGATCTGCACGGTTTTATACGTCATTCTCGCACTTGTTTTAACCGGAATGGTCAATTACACGCTTTTAAATGTCGGCGATCCGCTTGCCTTTGTTTTCGGACCTGACGGTATAAATATTCCCTGGATTTCGGGCGTTGTCGCCGTCAGTGCGATCATTGCGATTGCTACGGTTCTGCTCGTTTTCCAACTCGGTCAGCCGAGACTTTGGATGGCAATGAGCCGCGACGGACTTCTGCCGAAGATATTTTCGTCAATTCATCCGAAATTCAGAACGCCTTGGTTCTCGACAATTGTGACGGGCTTTCTTGTAGCAATTCCCGCTCTGTTTATGAACCTTTCCGAAGTTACGGATTTGGCGGTCATCGGAACACTTTTCGCATTCACGCTCGTCTGTGCCGGAGTGCTTGTCAAAGACAAAGAATTCGGACGCGAAAGACGCTTTGTGCCATACATAAATTCGCAGTTCATTATTCCAGTTTTAGTATTTTTACTTTTATTTGGAGTCATATATTTTCAAGGTGTAAATGCTCTTAATGCAGAAGATAAGCCTAATGAAGTTAGAATTTCGACTGAAGAATTTGAGAAAATAACGCCGGATGATAAATATTCAGCATTCAGCTTTAGCACTTTGACTAATGGTGAAGTGTATTTAAAAGGGATTGGTGCTATTGCTGATTTCTTTACAGTTGACACCAGTTCCACAGAACTAGAAGCAACATTCACTATGCCAAGAAAAGAAAAATCAGTAACATTTTCACCAACAGAAAAAATTATTCTTGTTGATAAAAGCGGTGAAAAAGAAATTAAGTTCTCGCCCGATCAGGCAAAAGCAGAAAGTAAGTCAAGTTATTTCTTGGGGATTACACCTTTTGTAAATGAAACAAAGACAACAACTCCAAATCTGGAATCTCCAACTATTATTACCACAAATGATGGAGATATGAATTTAACACTCACGCAAACTCAAATAGAAGAACCTTGGCTGAGTGCCGCTTCTCATAAAATTCCGCACACGGTATTTTTTATATTTCTGTTTATTTTGGCATTTTTCAGCTTCACGAAGAAGTTCACGTTGATTCCTGTGTTGGGAATTATTTTCTGCACATATCTAATGACCGAACTCGGAATTACAAATTGGATCAGATTCGGCATTTGGCTGCTTATCGGTTTAGGAGTTTATTTTCTTTACGGTCAAAAGCACAGTAATTTGAATAAAATACCTGAGACTGACACGGTAGAAAATTAGTTGAAAACTGAATAATTAAATTTAGCTAAAATTCAAAAATTAACAGGCAAGAGTTTCGGCTCTTGCTTTTTTTTTATTCCACGCAGAAATATTTGTAGGGGCAGCGGCTTGTCCCTGCCCGATGAGCAAAGCGAAAAATTGATCGGTTTAGTTGAATTTAAATAGCGGGCGGACAACCACAAGGGATTGCCCCTACAATTTATTTTACATAGAATTGTTTTCGTTAAAATATTCAGAAAATTATTATGAAATTTTTATCCAAAAAATTTCATAATAAAAACTTGCAGTTTTGTTAAAATTAGTTAATTATTGCATTCAATACTTTTCGCTATACAATGACCAATCAGGAAATCAAATGCGTCGGAATTGTCGTCAAGCCGAATCACAAAGAGGCTTGGAAAACGGCTTGCGAGCTTTCCGAGTGGTTTAATGATGCGGGACTTCGGGTTTTGGGTAAACCGAGACAGGAAAATGAAGTCTGCGATATTGAAACGGCGGAAATGAAAGAATTTAAGGAAGAAGCGGATTTGATCGTGGTCTTAGGCGGCGACGGGACGATGATTTCGACGGCACGCTTGACGGGAAAGCGGGAAATTCTGGTTCTCGGCATAAATTACGGGAGTTTGGGATATTTGACGGAGTTTCGCATCGAAGAAATGTATGACGCTCTGGAAGCGATATTTGAAGGAAATTTTGCAATTGAAACACGTGTAATGCTCGACGCGGAGCATTGGCGGGACGGTGAATGTTTAACGACGGGCAGAGTTCTAAATGATGTCGTTATCAACAAAGCGGCACTTGCGAGAATTATAGAAATCGAAGTCGAATTAAACGGGCAGTATGTAAATTCATTTCGGGCGGACGGCTTGATCGTTTCAACTCCGACGGGTTCAACAGCTTACAATTTATCGGCAGGCGGTCCGATTATTTATCCTTCGATGAATGCGGTTGTAATTACGCCGATCTGCCCGTTTACTTTGACAAATCGTCCGATCGTGATGCCCGATAATTCCGAGATAACTTTAAAATTGATAAACAACAGCGAAGACGTTGTACTGACGCTTGACGGGCAGGTCGGTTACGAATTGAAACCGCAGGATGTCGTCCGAATCCGCAAATCCGCCACGAGTTTTAATCTTGTCCAACCGCCGAATCGAAACTATTTCGATGTTTTGCGAAACAAGTTAAAATGGGGAAGATGAAAATTTCAGATTTCAGATTTCAAACTTTTCGAGATAAATTTGAAAACAAAATCAGTATAGCGAACGATAGTGAGCAACTTAATATAAATTCAAGTTGGAAGTAAGTTAAACTATTCGCTATCGCTCGCTATACTGATTGAAAATTCAAATTATGCAAAACAAATAATTAAAGGATAAAAAAATCAAAAATTATGGCTGAAAATAAAGATAAAAACATTGATGATTCGATTCCGCCGGATGGATACGAGCGGGAATTAATGACCGATCTGGATGATGATACGCCCGATAAACCAAAGGGAATTCCGCTTCATACGAAGATTTTGGCGGGTTTGGTTATCGGTGTTGTCGCGGGTTTGATCGTCAATTGGACGATGGGCGGCGATGATCCGCGTGTCGAGATGGTGGTTGAGAATTTTACGCGACCGGTCGGGCAGTTGTTTTTGAATCTGCTTTTGATGATCGTTGTGCCGCTTGTTTTTGCGTCCTTAGTTGTTGGTGTAGCGGGAATCGGCGACATCCGCAAATTGGGGCGAATCGGTGCAAAATCTTTCGGCTATACGCTTGTGATTTCGGCGATTTCGGTACTTATCGGTTTGGGTTTAGCAAATATTATCAATCCGGGTAATCGAATTGATCCCGCTGTTAAGGCACAGCTTGAAGAAAAATATGCCGGCGATGCAAGTCAGAAAGTTTCCGATGCAATAAACGTCGGGGCGGTTTCGTTGGCATATTCAAAGAATGCCGAGAAAATGTCGTCGAAATTTAAAGATATTGCGGCTGATGCAGGCGATGCTGAAGCGACAAAATTTGCAGGCGACACGGCGGATTTTGCGAAGATGTCGGCGGCGTTTGCCGAAGACATCAAAAAATCCTACGATCCGCTCGGTGATTTTTCTAAAAAGGCGGATGAATTAACCGCTTCAGCCGATAAACTTTCAACCCGAACTGATGTCTTGGGAATCGAAGCGGCGAATTTTTCGAGAGAAACGAAAGCATTTGTTTCAAAGGTCAAAAGTGCAAAATCGGCGGTTGACACGCCTTTGATGGAAGTTGTCAAAACCATCGTTCCGAAAAACGTTTTTTATTCGATTGCAGGCGAAAACCCGAATATGCTGCACATAATGTTTTTTGCACTGATCGTCGGGATTGCGATAACACTTTTGCCCGCAGCTGTTTCTGCACCGTTTGTCGGATTTATGGAAGCGGTTTTCGAGATCACGGCGAAAATTATTGATATGGTGATGAAATTCGCACCGTATGCCGTCGCGTGTTTGCTGTTCAACAACATCGCTTTGTTCGGACTCGATTTACTGCAATCGCTGGCGTGGTTCGTCTTTACCGTTTTGCTCGGACTCTCAATTCATTTCTTCGGAACATATTCGTTATCAATTTATTTCCTTTCGGGAATGAATCCAATCGAATTTTTCAAGCGTGTCCGCACGGTAATTTTAACGGCGTTTTCGACAAGTTCATCCAACGCAACTTTACCGACGGCACTTCGCGTTTCGGAAGAAAATTTAGGTGTTCCAAAGGATATTAACAGTTTCGTTCTAACCGTCGGAGCAACCGCCAACCAAAACGGAACGGCACTTTATGAAGGCGTAACGGTTCTGTTTCTGGCACAACTTGCAGGTATCGAATTAACTTTGGGAATTCAGTTAATGGTTGTATATTTAGCAATTTTAGGCGGCATTGGGACGGCGGGCGTTCCATCGGGTTCAATTCCGTTTATCATCGGAATTCTGGCAATGATCGGTGTAAATCCTGCACTCATCGCCATCATTATCGGCGTGGACAGAGTTCTTGATATGTGCCGCACGACGCTTAATGTTGTCGGCGATATTACGGCGGCGACTTACGTGGCTAAATCCGAAGGTTATGATTTATTAAAACACAAACCGAAAGGCGAAATGCTTTGATGAAAATCAGCTTTTATAAAATTTATGTCATTTGAGTTTTATCTGTTAAAATTGCCGAGCAACTAATTTGTTCAGCAATTTTAACTTTTTTGGATGGTGATTTTTCAATGAATACGCAGACACAAAATACACAATTCTATCCGCAACCTATGAAACTAAGGTTTAGCGTGGATGAATATTATAAGATGATCGAACTCGGTTTGATAAAAGATTATGAGAAAGCTGAAATCATTGACGGGGAAATGATAAAGAAAATGACTGTTGGGGATAGACACGCAAGAATCGTTAATTTGTTGAGTAAACAATTTATCTTAAAAGTTTCGGATGAAGTTTTGGTCAGTATTCAAAACCCACTAAGGCTGGCGGATTTTCACGAACCGGAACCTGATATTGTCTTGGCAGATTTAACAAAATACGATGGTAAAAGACATCCAAGGCCTGCTGAAACTTTGCTAGTTGTTGAAGTGTCTGATTCGACGTTGAAATATGACCGTGAAACAAAATTATTTCTATATGCCGAAGCAGCAATTCCAGAGGTTTGGATTGTAAATTTGCCGAGCAATATTGTTGAAGTTTATCAAAATCCAAGCAATGGAATTTATCAATTAGTCAATATTTTCAATCAAGGCGAAACCGTCCAATCAAATATTTTACCTGAAATATCAATTTACGTAGATGAAATTTTAAGCTAGAAGAAAAAAGGGAGTAAAAAATTATGTTTCCGATAGGCGATGATAATTCCGATATTGTGATTACGCCGTATGTCAATTATGCGTTTATTGCGATAAATGTTTTGGTTTTCGTGTTTTTGCAACAACTCGGCAATGACGAAACTTTCACTTATGCCTTTTCGCTCGTGCCTAAGGAAATCACGACGGGTATTGATCTGATCGGTCCGCAATCAATTATGGTTGGTGAGCAGACGGCTCAGATAATGCACCAAAATACACCTTTGCCGGTTTATTTTAATTTTATAAGTTCGATGTTTATGCACGGTGGCTTCGGACATATTTTCGGGAATATGCTCTTTTTATGGATTTTCGGCGACAACATCGAAAATCTCATCGGACATTTTCGCTATATCGCATTTTATTTAATATGCGGAATCGCCGCCGCACTTGCCCAAATTATTATGGGACCCGATTCGATAATCCCAATGCTCGGAGCTTCGGGAGCAATTTCAGGCGTTCTCGGCGGATACATTTTGCTTTTCCCGAAACGAAAAGTTCGAGCCTTGATCTTGCGAATGTACACGACAGTTCCCGCGTATATCGCTCTCGGATTGTGGATCGGTTATCAAATCGTTCTCGGCTATTTAGCACCTTCGGGCGAAGGCGGAGTCGCCTACGCCGCACACATCGGCGGATTTATTGCAGGAGTTGCCTTGATTAAATTATTTGCATTTGGAAAATCGCCGCGTGTGATGGAAAAAGTTTAAGAAAGTTAAATATTTAAATATTAGGTCTTTAGCAGTTCATCACATTTCCAATCTGTGAAAGCTATTAAAGACCTTTTTAATTGTATTTGCCAAAGCCATCTCATATCAATAATGCTCTTTTCATCCGTTCCCCATTCGATAGCTGTATAAATTCCGTGAGCGATACATAATTTGTAATCTTCCAAACAATTCTCAAACGAATAATCTTTAACACCGAACTTTACAAGAGATTGGTGATAATGTTGAATCATATCTTTTTCCAAAGTCCTTCGATCATTCACCGACCAAAAAGGCACGATCATATATGCAATATCATAAACGCCTAGCCAATGAGTCAAAGACCATTTGAAAGGTTGACGGTCAATTATGTAAGTTTTTCCATTTGGATTATTCGGAGAAAGAATATTGCTCGGATTCGGATCGCCGTGAATCAAAGTCATTCCTGTTGAGTTTTTTGCTCTTTCCTTCATTTTCTGTGGATGAAACTTGAAGATTCTTTCTATTCGGTCACTAAGCACACGACAGTAAAAAAGTAAGAAGGAGTTTGTTAGAATCTGTTGTGTGAAAACTGAAACAAAACAAACTCCCGACGCTCTTGAAGAAGCGTTGAAGCAAAGCATACAAGGAACTCGCCAC
>JALZKH010000081.1 GCA_030859345.1 Acidobacteriota bacterium
GAAGTGTATAGAAAAGAATTGAAAATCAAATTAAAATAGGAGAAAAAAAACCGGAGATTTTTAGCTAATCAAATTCCACCTTAAAAAAGTGCATTTGCTGTCTAGACAATGGGGTTCACTTTAAATTGCAGTTCGGAAAATGGTTCAGGAATAAATTAATTGTGTTTAAGTATTCCTGCAAAATTATATTAAATTTTCTTTGGTTTTCCTTTGCACCTTTGCTTGCTTTGCGGGAGTATTTTTCCGCTGTAAGAATTATTTCCTGCAAAGGAGCAAAACACGCAAAGAAAATTTTTAAGTTTCAAATTCAATAAAATGTAATTTTCTCTTAGTGCTTATCTAAATTTAAGTGTCAATTAGTAGTTTTTGGTTTGGTCGGGTTTTGGAACTGATTAACGCTTATATCGAAACGATTTTCGCAACGAAGCGGTCGCCTTCGATATGTATCGGCACAGAGTTTATTTTATCGAAAATTTCCTGAACCTTTTTGTGATCTGCAATGAGTTTGCCATCTTCAATATGTGCCGCGTCTTTGCTGACCAGCCACTTGACGATTTCCCATGAACAATCCTCACGCTGACCATTTACCTTTTCGATACCGATTTTTTCATTAATACCAACCAACCGAAATCTTTTAAATTCGGCTGGTGATCGGATTTCAATGTGATAAAAATTACTGTCGTTGCTTCTGTCCTGTTTTACTTGTCTGTTCCGTTTGGAATTTTCACTTTCGGTCATTTGATATTTCCCTTATTCGCTTTTTATAAATGATTGCAAATATCTCATTAAATTTTTGTGAATTAAGTATAAAGGATCAGCATATTTATGTTTGTTCAATAGATTACAAAGGCGTTAAAAAATATATGTTTACCGAATTAAAATCTGTTTAAGTGATTTGGCAGCAAGATTGAGTATTTCAATTCTCCTGCATCCAGCCCTGCAAAATTGCATAGCTGATACTTTCTTTGCGGCTATTGATGTCGAGTTTTTTCTGAGCTTTGGATTTATGAGCTTCGATTGTTTTGACGCTGAGGTCGAATTTTTCGGCAATCTCTTTATTACTGTAGCCGAGGGCAATATAACGTAAAGTTTCGTATTCGCGTCCGGTTAGTTTTATGCCTTTTATATCACCGCAAAGTTTAACTTGATTTTCAGTGTAATTGTTAATAACTTTTCCCGTAATTGCGGGATCAAGATACTTATCACCGGCGACGACGGCACGTATTGCCCGAAGCAGCTCGGTTGATGCACTTTGTTTCAAAATATATCCGGCAACTCCTGCTTGCAGAAGTTCCTGCAAATATGCTTCGTCGGTGTGGCGGGTTAAGGTTAAAATTTTTACTTCCGGCATAATCCTTTGGAGCGTTGCCGATGCCACTAATCCATTCAGGACAGGCATTGAAACATCCATCAACACAATATCCGGTTTTAATTCTTCAGCCAGACGAATAGCTTCGCGTCCGTCGCCCGCTTCGCCGACAACTTCCAGATCAGCTTGCGATTCAATGATCATTTTTAAACCTTCGCGGACGGTTTCGTGATCTTCGGCAATTATTATGCGTATTTTATTTTTCATCCGAATACTCCACATCAGTTTGTGTTATCGGAACACGTACAAAAATCCTCGTTCCTTCTGCGGGTGCGGATTCTATTTCCAAACTTCCGCCGATCAAAGCGGCACGCTCCTTCATTCCGATCAAACCGATTCCTTTATCTCTATTCATTTTATCTTTCGGATTGAACCCTCTGCCGTTATCCTGAATAATTAAAACGATCAGATCTCCGCGTTTTTCAATTGAAACTTCAGCAAGTTTGGCTTCAGAGTGTTTATAAACATTGTTGAGTGATTCCTGAGCTATACGATAAAGATTTATTTCGACCTCGTGAGTAAATCTTGCTCTTTTTAAACTGGAGTCAAGTAGTTCCCCGGTGATGCCGGAATAATGCGACCATTCACGGACATATTTGATTAGTGCCGAATACAAACCGAGATCGTCGAGTGCCGCCGGGCGTAATTCCCACGCCAAAAAATCTATTCCCAAATCAATTTGCTTAACAAAAAGCTGAGTTTCATCAACTTTGTCACTTAATTCAGTGTTATCTTTTGTCAATTGTTTCACTGATTCCAGTTTCAGACGGAGTGCGGTTAAAAGTTGTCCGAGTTCATCGTGGAGATTACGGGCAATGCGTTTTCTTTCGTCTTCCTGTGTCCCGACAAGTCTTTGCAGTATTTCCTTATCTTTTAAGGTTTTTTCGGCTTTGAGCCGTTCGGTCAGATCACGGGCTATTTTTACAAAACCGTTGATTCTGCCGTTTTTGATTGGCTGCATAACGCCGGAAACATAAAACTGCGAACCGTCTTTGTGAAGGTGAAATCTTTCGTCGTCAGCTCCTCCATTCCTGATCGCTTTTTGTATTTCTTTTTCAGGAACATCATTTTCACGATCCTCTAACGTAAATAGAATCTCGGTATTCCGTCCTAAAATCTCGCTTTCAGTATAACCGAACATTTTCTCTGCTCCCGGATTCCAGCCATTAATTATCCCGTTTGTATCCAGAGTTATGATCGCATAATCTCTAACACTCCGCACGATTAAACTCAGCCATTCTTCCGATTTACGAAGTTTTTCTTCGGTTATTTTACGTTCGGTAATATCGTAGGAGACGGCAAGTGCGGCATATACATTTCCATTTGCCGAACGCAAAGGATTGCCGTGTGAAACGAATGTTCCGCCGTGTGCATCGTGTTCGTGTATAAATGTCTCGCCTGCCAGAGCCTTTCTATAAAGTTCCTCATATTTTGGAGTCAGTTCGGGTGGAAGAACTTCAAAAATTGTCTTACCAACCAAATTCTCAGGTTTCATATCGGCAGCAGCAAGTGCTTCACCGGCAGCAAGCAAATAACGCAGGTCGTGATCAACGACAAATACCGCTCCGCCCGGAAGGTTATTAACCAGAACTTGCAGACGCTCTTCCGATTCGTATAACTTATCATTGACGTTGATTCGTTCCAATTTCGTCCAGATTCGGTTGACGGTTTCGATCAGCAACTCCACCTCATCATCCCGCCAATCATAAGGATAATCGTGATATATGCCGAGAACGAATTTCCATTGACCATTACGAATTAGCAGGACATTGATAAAAGAACCGATTCCATAAGAGGCAAGTTGTTCTTTGCCATTGATAAACGGATCATTTTTAATATCACGAACCACCACGGCTTTTCCCACCGCCATTAATTTCTGAAATTCATTACTGACTAATTCCGATATGATATATTTTCCGCTCAGGATAAATCCCTCGTTCAAATGCCATTCGTAACTAACGACAGCCTCATCTTTTTCTTCATCAATCTCCAAAAAAGCACACACAGAAGCATTTGTTAAACGGCTGATTCTTTCACCGAAAACCTTCATGATTTCCGAAGCATTTTTTAAGAGAATCATATCCTGACTGAATTCGGACAAGAATTCGAGATGAGCTTCACGTTGTTTGCGTTCGGTGATGTCACGGGTTGATCCGGCGACTAATTCAACCGAGCCGTCGGCAGCAATGACGGGATTAAAAATATATTCGTAAAAACCTTTAACTCCATTAACCGGAAAAGTGAACGGAGTTTCATCTTTAAGCGTTTTTTTTGTGTCGAAAATCTGTTGAACTTGATCTTGCAGATGGGCGGAAAGTTCTTCGGGATAATTCAGATCATAAAAGTTTTTACCGATTATCTCTTCAAGCGAAATTTCCAGAAGATCGAGCAGAGGCTGGTTTGCAAACATAAACCGCCCGTCTTTATCGAATGTGTAAGCAAAATCGGTAATGGTCGAAAGTGTTACATTAAAAATCTTTGCCTGTTGCTCGATCCGTTCGTTGAGTTCGCGTAATTCGATTTCCTGCCGCTTATTTTTCGTTATATTGACAAAAGAAATAACCGTGCCGCTGATGCGGTCTTCCGATGTTCGGTAAGGTGTTATCTGCATCAGATATATATTGTTATTTTCGGTTTTGACTTCACGCTCGATCGGCTGCAGTTTATCCAAAACCGTTTCGACATCTGCGATCAAATCATCATGTGCGAGTTTATTCGTAATATCGGACAGCAAACGACCGACATCTGCCGGAATGAAGTTGAAAATTTCGGCGGCGGCAGGTGTAAAAAGTTTGACGCGGGAATGACGGTCAAGAAAGACCGTGCCGATGTTGCATTCGATGCCTTGAGTTCTTCGGCTTGCACATCCGCCTGCTCGATTGATGTGCGAAACTGTGTCTGCGAACGCAGCAATTCTTCTTCGAGCTGTCGGGCGATTGGATCGGACGATGTAAAAACCGTTTCCGTTTTTGCGGGGGAATCAGTCGGCTGCTCGAAAACTATCAATAAAAAACCGCGAATCGCTTCATCCGTTTCCTCTAATACCGGACGAACGCTGACATTAATCATTTCAGTTTGACCATTAATATCTAAACCTAAATTTTCAGCTTCGACATTTGTCTTTCTGTGAACGGCTTGATAGACGGCGGTGCTGACCGGCAATTTTAATTCCGGTTTAATGAGGTTAAATAGTTTTGCCGAAAGATCGCCGCCCTCGATTTGCAGAAAGCGTCCGGCATTTTCGGAAATATGAACGATTTCATATTGTTCATTGACGATTATTGAAGGGGGAGCGAATTTTTCTAATATCCGCCCGTGCAAATCTCCGTATGTAACTGCTTTGAGCAGGGAAGGTTTCATTTCACTGTCATTTGCAGATGCCGGTTTTTGGTCAAAACGAAGAGAAGACGACAGATCAGGTACCGGATATAAAGGACGCGGTGCGATCTGACGGCTTTTAAACAAACGGTATTCACGGTTGACCTCCGAATAAAGATTATCCGTACCGTCAATTGATTCGGATGTGCCTAAGAACAGATAACCGCTGTTTTTTAGTGCGAAATGAAAAGTTTCGAGAACTCTTTCCTGTGCCTGCGGATTAAAATAGATCAGCAAATTACGGCACGTTATCATATCTAATCGGGAAAACGGCGGGTCTTTAAGCAGGTTATGATTGGCAAATAAAACCAACCCGCGTAATTCCCGCCGAATCCGGTAACCGCCTTTTTCTTTGGTAAAAAATCGTTTCAAACGCTCCGGGGAAACATCAGCCGCATCATTTAAAGTATATAAACCGTGGCGAGCCGCAGCGATGGCATCTTCGTCTATGTCGGTGGCAAATATCTGAACATCCGGTGCATCATTTATGCCTTGCAGCTTTTCGTTGAGCAATATCGCAAATGAATATGCCTCTTCGCCCGTCGCACAACCTGCGACCTATAAACGAATTTGATCTTTTGAAGTTTTATTCTCAAGAAGTAACGGCAATATCTCCTTTTCACAGAACAGAAAAGCCTCTTTATCACGGAAAAAATTTGTTACCGAGATCAGCAGGTCTTTGATTAAAAATTGCGTTTCATCTTTATTTTCTTTCAGATAAGCTGAATAATCCGCAATATCGTTCATACCGCGGACGTTAATCCGGCGTTCGATCCGTCTGAGAACGGTCGGGCGTTTATAATTTGTAAATCCGTGTCCCGTGCGAACCCGCAACATTGTAAAAATCTCACGCAAAGCCTGTTGCTGTTCGTGTTCGGGATCATCTACAAACGGAATTATCGTTCTACCGATATTCTCTCGATAAACAACGATCTTTGCCGGAATATCGGCAACATTTAACACCTCATCAATCAGTTCGGTGGCAATAGAATTACGCGGCATCTCGCTGAATTCGGCTTCCGAAGGATTCTGAACAAAGGTCGCTCCGCCATTTTCTTTAATTCGTTTGATGCCCATCGAACCATCTGCACCCGTTCCCGATAAGACCACGGCAACCGCCCGTGCCTGGTGAGATTCGGCGAGAGTCCTGAAAAAAAATATCAACCGGAGCCCGCCTCTCTTCAACTGTTTCTATCGGCGAAACAATAATATGCCCGTCGCTCATCGAAATACTTTCATTCGGCGATATGACATAAATATGATTTGGTTCGACTTTGACCTTTTTCGTAATTTTTGTAACGGTAATTTCCGTAGCCGTTTTTATTATCTCTGCAAGTTGGCTGTCGTGGTCGGGCGAAAGATGCAGAATAACCACATATGCCGCCCCCGAGTCAGCCGGAACATTTACAAAAAATTCCTTGAGAGCCTGTATTCCACCGGCGGACGCTCCAACACCGACGACTAAAAATTCATTTTTCGGAGATTTTTGTGAAGAATCTTTCCGTTCAGATTTGCTCATAATAACTCCAAAATATCGCAATCACGTTTTAGGCTAAATACTATTGAATTCATTTTAGACAATATCCGTGAAAAATACTAAATTATTATAAATCTACTTAGGATGTTATGATTGATTTACATTTATTACACATTGATGACCGCAGATAGATAGTATTTTTTATAAACTTTTTTAGTTTCGCTTTCTTAGCGGATAATAAAAACTATGAACAGCAAAACCTCAAATTGTCTCAAAAAAGCAAAGTCAGAAGCAAACGAAAGTTCAATCACTTCGGCAAAAAAAACTCTGCTTAGCGAAGCGGAAGCGGGCGGAGCTTTTTCGCTTTTGAAAACAAAAATTTTATCCATTCAACAATGGAACGAACATAGTTTGCTTTCAACTTACAAACTTTTTGATGAAGCTGGCAATTCGCCTAAAACTGATGAAATGTTCCCCGGAGTTTTTATAAGAATTCGGCTCAAAGGCTCCGGGAAATATGATTGGGTGAAGGTCATAGACATTTTTGAAGCGGAAGATGAATTCGTTATTATCGTGTAGCCGACTTATGATCCGACCGAAGAAAATCCCGATAAAAACTTGACCTCACATTTTTATACCAATGAATCAACTAATAATTTTTGCATCGTCCGGGATTTTAAAACAGTTACTTTTTACGTGGTCGGTTTGGATGAAAAATTAAATACGAATAAAACGGAAAACACTCTGGAAACTGTCCGCAATATCGGAGCAAAGTTGGGTTCTTATCTCGGAATTCAGAAAGGCGAATGGGAAAGATTCAGCGAAGGTTTTATTAATTCAACGTTTGAAGAAGTGAGTAATAAACGAAAAAATAATTCTGAATAATCCAAAATGAGGAACGAGCAATATGATGCGGTTGTGATCGGTTCGGGACCGAATGGTTTGACGGCGGGAATCTGTCTGGCACAAGCCGGGCTTTCGGTTTTGATCGTCGAAGCCGCAGATGAAATTGGCGGCGGAATGCGTTCGGCGGAACTGACTCTGCCCGGTTTCACTCACGATATTTGCTCGACGATTCATCCGCTTGCCATCGCTTCGCCGATCTTTAAAACTTTTCCGCTCGAAAAATTCGGTCTCGAATTCGTTCAGCCGCCCGCTTCGCTCGCTCATCCGCTTGATGATGGAACCGCCGTTTTGCTTAAAACTTCAATTGAAGAAACCGCCGAAAACTTGGGAGACGATGCTGAAAACTACAAAAAAATGGTCGAACATTTAGTCCGAAACTGGGACAAACTCGCACCCGATATTTTAGCTCCTCTGCGGATTCCGAATCATCCGTTTTTGCTGGCGGGATTTGGTTTAAAAGCCTTTCGCTCGGCACGCGGTTTGGCGGAAAGCTATTTTTCGACCGAACGAGCCAAGGCACTTTTTGCCGGAAATGCAGCACATTCGATGCTTTCTTTGGAAGATTTACCGAGTGCCGCGTTCGGTTTGGTTTTACTGCTCTCGGCACATTCTGTCGGCTGGGGATTTCCAATTGGAGGTTCGCAGAAACTTGCCGACGCATTGGCAAAATATTTTGTTTCGCTCGGAGGCAAAATTCAAACCGGAAACCGCGTTGAAAACATTGACGATCTGCCGGAATCCCGCACAATTTTATTGGACATCACACCGAAACAAATCATAAAAATCGCCGGACATCACCTTCCCGATTCGTATAAAAAACGTCTGGAAAATTACAAATACGGAGCAGGAGCATTCAAAATGGATTTTGCTTTGAGTGATCCCGTTCCGTGGAAAGCGAAAGAATGCTTTGAAGCCGGAACGCTGCATTTAGGCGGAACATTTGATCAAATTGCCGAAGCGGAAAGCTGTGTTGCAAACGGAAACATTGCTGAAAAACCATACGTGTTGTTAGCTCAAACAAGTCTTTTTGACAAAACCAGAACTCCGAACGGCAAACACACCGCCTGGGCATACTGCCACGTTCCGAACGGTTCGACAGTTGATATGACAGAAAAAATCGAAGACCAGATCGAACGCTTTGCTCCCGGATTCCGCGATTGCATTCTCGCTAAATCCATAAAAACTCCACAGGATTTAGAAAATTACAATCCCAACTATATCGGCGGCGACATCAATGGCGGTGCGGGAAATCTCGCACAACTTTTCACACGCCCCGTCGCCAAAATAAATCCCTACGCAATTCCTGCAAAAGGTCTCTACATCTGCTCATCTTCAACCCCACCCGGCGGCGGAGTCCACGGAATGTGCGGCTACCACGCGGCAAAAACAGTTTTGACACAAGAATTCGATATAAAAATTTCTGACTTGATTTGATTTAACATTTTGTGAAAAATGTAATTGTAACAAAAGCGTTGCTTTTCCTAATACTCCAACCTCAAGCTCTTTTAAGATTGTTATATAAGCACTAGGATACAATTAGTTGAAACTAAAAAATTTGGTTAAATGTCGGGAGTGCAAGCATCCCTGCTTGCAAGTCCGCTGTTTTTTAGCGGACTAACTAATATGTAAAATCTTGATACTTTGGACATTTTTCAGTTGCTGAAAGACGCAGCTGTGCAAGTAAGGATGCTTACACTCCCAATCTAATATAATTGTGTCCTATTGCTTAACTGGATTATCTATATTTTATCTGGATAAAAGTTCACTTATCTTATTATTCAGTGAGTCAGCTTTCTTAAAGCCGTTTGTTTTTAGAACGACTTTTCCATCTCGATCCACGACGAAATGTGCGGGATAGCCCATATTCAGACGATTTTGCGAATCTCTGTCGGCATATTTCATCAAAACGCCAAAACCATTCGGAATGATCTTAAAATCAAAAGGCTTTTTCTTCAAATAGTTTTGGACCATCTCTGGATAGTTCATTGTAAGTCCGAGAAATACGACATCTCTGCTATTATATTTACTGACTAATTTGTTCAATTTAGGTATCTCTGCTGCACAAATTTGGCATTTGGTTGACCAAAATGTTAGGACCACAACTTTTCCCTGAAGTTGTCTGAGTTCGATATTCTCGCCGCTCAAAGTAGTTTCACTAAAATTATGAGCCGCCGCCCCGACGCTTTGTTGGCTGAAACCAACACAGGAAAAGACCATGACCAAAACCAAAGACACGATTAATTTCACAATATTTTTTGGGGGTTAAATGGGTAGATTGATAATAAGTTTAACAAAGTTAAACTTAACTTAAAGTATATAATTAAAACAGGGATATTTGCAAATAATTTTTCGGAAATGCTCCGAGCCGTTTTGTGCTAAAATAATTGTATGCTACTTGAGTCGGTTGAAGCAGAAAATTTCCGCAATTTGAACGGGAAAATCGAATGCGGAAAAAACTTAAATATTATTTTCGGCGATAACGGACACGGGAAAACCAATTGGCTCGAAGCGATCTATATCCTTGCCACGACCAAATCATTTAAAACCGCACGTTTGACGGAAGCGATAAAATTTGAGGAAAAAATCGCAATCGTCCGCGGCGAGGTTCGGCAGAGCCAAGAGATCGTCCGCAAACTTCAGGTGATTTTGCAGGGAAATGCAAAAATTTTAACCGTCAACAATAAAAAAGAAACCGTCCAGAGATTCCTTGGACAACTTCACACAATAATTTTCAACTCCGACGAACTCGAAATAATTCGCGGAACTCCGTCTGCCCGACGAAAATTTTTAGACGGCGGAATCGTCTCGATTTATCCGCCTTTTGTGCAGACGCTTTCGGATTATAATCGTGTTATCAAACAAAAAAATTCCCTTTTGCAGACGGCGAGAGATGATGAATATTCAATCGAAAGAGTTACCGAATTGCTTGAGCCTTGGAATGAACAGCTTATTCAACTTGCAGCTAGAATCTACAAAGCGAGAATCCGTTTTGTCGAAAGGTTAAATGAAGTTTTGGAAAAAAAACTTTTTGAACGCGAAGAGGTTTCAATTAGATATGTTTCATCCTTAGAAGGCAAAGGCGATTTGTCCGATTACGCAGGACTGATTGCCGAGCGTCTGAAACTCCGCGTTCCGGCTGAAATGTATTCGGGATATTCCTTGATCGGCACACACCGCGACGAACTGGAAATTAATTTCGACGGAAAAGATCTGCGAAAATACGGCTCTTCCGGTCAGCAGAGAAGTGCTTTGCTGATTTTGCAAATCGCTAATTTATCGGTTTATTTTGAACAGAATAAGGAATATCCTTTATTTTTACTAGATGATATTGATGCCGAATTGGACTACAAACGAATCGGGCAGTTATTGGAATTCCTTGAAGATAAAACGCAGACTTTTGTAACGACTTCAAAGGAGAGTTTTGTCAAAGACTTCGGCGAAAATGCAAGAGTTTTAACGGTTAAAAACGGAATCCCGGAATTATAGCATTCCGACCGAATACAATTTATTCATCATCTTGTTTTTCTTTCGTGATTTTTGGACGTAAAGTGCTGGCGATGCTTCGTGTTACCAAAGAATTTGGAGCAAGCGTGGCGGCGTGGGCGACGAGAGAATTTATCCAACCTGAAACGACCTTTTGTTTACCTTTTTCCAAACCGTTCAATGCAGCTTCGACAACTTCTTCGGGTTTTTGCATTCCTTTGATTTTTACAGGGTCTTTTATATCGGAAGCGGCAAAAAAGTTTGTTTCGGTTGCACCGGGGCAGAGTGCCATTACGCGGATTCCAAACGGACGGTTTTCTTCGGCGATGGCTTCGGTAAATGATGTTACAAAGGCTTTTGTCGCGGCGTAAGTTGCCATAAAAGGAATCGGTTGAAAGCCTGCGGTTGAAGCAACATTGATAATCGTTCCACTTTTTCTTTCACGCATCAATTGCAGATACCGATGAGTCAAAGCGACGAGAGCCATTATATTAAGACCGATCATTTCAAGTTCGTTTTCAATTTCAAGTTCGGCAAAATCTCCCATCGAACCGAATCCCGCATTATTTATCAGCCATTCGACTTCCATCCCGTGATTGACGGTTTCCTTGAAAAGACGCAGGTCGGCTTGATAATCATTAAGATCAATCGCTACATAATGAGCCATTATCTCGTGTTCGAGCATTAATTGATCGCATAATGAAATAAGTTTTTTCTCATTGCGGGCGACGAGAACAAGATTGTGATTTTCAGCAGCAAGTCTTCGTGCAAAGGCTTCGCCGATTCCGCTTGATGCTCCGGTGATGAGTGTTGCTTTCATAAATTAGATTCCGCCGCCAATTTTAATAATTTATTGTGCGGCAAAAGATTTGAAGCGTCAAATTTAACGGGAATCCGCTGCCGGAAATTCATCTCTTAAAATCGAGTATTGAACCAATTCGTTATCATAAAATTTCCCGATTTTTACAAATTCCATTCCGATTCTTTTCATAACATTTTGCGAGGCTTGATTTTCGGGAGAAGCGACGGCGACGATTTTTTTGAGGTTTAATTCTTCAAAACCATATTGCAAAACTCTTTTTGCGGCTTCAGTAGCATAACCTTTGCCCCAGAAATCTTTTGCAATTGCATAACCGACTTCAAATTCATCTGTTTCTTTCAAACGCCAGAGTCCGCACCAACCGACAAATCTCTTTGATTTTTTTTCGATCACGCCGCAGAAACCGATTCTTTCCGTGTCCCATTTTTCCGAGATCATTTTTATCCAGTTCAAAGATTCTTTTCGCTCCATCTGCGGCTCGCGTATATAACGCATAATTTCCTCATCGCTACGCATCTTGAAAATTTCATCAACATCGTAGTCTTTGAGTCTTCGCAAAAATAATCTTTCGGTTTCGAACACAATTTTTTAAGTGGTAAGTGGTGAGTGGTAAATGGTAAGTGAGAAGAAAAATTTACTACTTACCACTTACCGTTTACCACTAGATTAGGTGGACGAGCAAGCCGTCTTGTAATTTCGGTTCGAACCAGGTTGATTTCGGCGGCATAATTTCGTCTGCGTCCGAAACCGTGAATAAATCATCCAAAGTTGTTGGAAACATCGAAAAAGCGACCTTGGCAATTCCTTCGTCAATAACCTTTTCCAGTTCCTGCGTTCCGCGTTTTCCGCCGACAAATCCGATTCTGCGGTCGGTTTGAACATCTTTGATTCCCAAAATCGGGGCAAGCAGATAATGCTGCAGAATGCTGACATCGAGTTTATCTTTCGGATCGGCATCTACGGGAATCTCGCCCGTAAAGCGAAGTTTGCACCATCTGCCGTTCATATACATACAGATTTCGCCGTGTTCGCCCGGAACTTTTGCCTGTGATTCGGTAATTTCAAAATTTTCTTTTAACTTCTCAAGAAATTCTTCCTCGCTCATTTCTCCTAAATCCTTTATGACGCGGTTGTAAGCCAGAATTTTCAGATCATCCGCCGGAAACATTCCCGCGACAACATAGTTGTATTCTTCATTGCCCGTGTGATTTTGATTTTCCGCCCGAAAATGATCTCTTGCACGCTTTGAACTTTCGGCTCGGTGATGTCCGTCGGCAATGTAGAGCGAAGGAACATCTTCAAATGCCGCAACCCATTTTGAAATTTCCGTAACACGCCAAACCGTGTGTTTTATGCCGTCCGAGCAATGAAACATAATTATCGGTTTTGCTTTAACGGCTTCGGAAATCAGATTTTTGATCTTTTCCGTTCCGCGAAATGCGAAAAATATAAGTCCCGTCTGGGCTTCTAATTTGATCAGATGTTTGGTGCGGTCTTCGACTTTATCGGGGCGGACATTTTCGTGTTTTTTGATAATTCCGCTTTCATATTCATCAATCGAACAGCACGCGACAACTCCCGTCTGCGAATGTTCGCCGGTTGAAACTCGGTAAACATAAATGCAGTTTTTATCATCCTGCTTCAGAATTTCGCCTTCGACAAATTCTTTCAGATTTTCCTTCGCACGTTCAAAAATTTCTTCGTGAGAGGCTTCATAATCTTCGGAAAACTCGGCTTCCGCTCGCGTAACACGCAAAAAACTAAGCGGATTTGCCGCAATAAATTTACGCACCTCCGAAGTATAAACGACATCATAAGGCACACAGGAAACTTGCTTTGCCTGATCTTTATCGGGTCGCAAAGCACGAAAAGGTTTGATAGTAGCCACGTTTTAAAAAATTTCTCCTAAAGATTATTAATTTATCTACCGATTATTTTAAGCAGATTCAAGGTATAAATAATTATAAATTACACTTATTTCGGAGAATATCTTGTCCAAATTTTCTCCTCAATAAGTATAATTTATAATTTATAATTGGTTTCGTTTCGGGGACTTTTTACTGCTTGTTGCTTTTCTCTGTATTGCCCGGTTCTTCCTTTTTTTCCGGATTGGCATCAGGTTCGAGTTTTTCCAAAGTCGGTTGTTTTTTCCGCATTTTCTCCAGTTGTTTTTGAACATCTTCAAGCATTTCCCCGACTCCGATTTTCCAACGCTTTTCTTCTTTGACAAATGTGAGTTTACTCCACTTTTCATCAGCCGGATTTTTTATTTCAACCGTTGCTCTATCGCCCGTAATCTGCTCATTTCGCAGTTCGGGATTTTGAATCATCGGCAGAATATTCGATTCATTTTCCTTCATCATTTCTTCTAAAGACATTTTTTGCTCTTTAGCCGCGTCTTCAAATACTTTAAGCGTTTTAGCGGATATAGAATTTTTTAGTTTATCAATATTTCTTTCCTTCAAAGCCTGAACATAATCTTTCATTATAACTTTCGGCTCAAACTTAGCTTCGGTTGCTTTGCAGGCGGTAATAAAAAGTGCAATTAAAATAAATAAAGTGCTTTTAGTTTTCATAATTTTGTAAATTTTCTCTGTTTTTAAATTCGGGGGATAAATTTTTTGATATTTCCTTTTTAGGTTCGAATGTCTAAGGCTGTCTGTTCGGATCGTTTATATTTTCATTTGGATTATTCGGAGCATTCGGAAGCGGAACTTGATTATTTAAATTATCCATCGGCATATTTTGATCAAAATCCTGATTTGTATTCAAATTACCGTCCATTAAATTCGCATCCTGATTAGTTTGATCGCGTCCCTGATTAATTAGATCATCGAGTTTTTTCTGGTCTTCTTCACTTTGATCAATTATCTGATCGCTCGTGCCTTTTTTATCAATTTTCCAAATTCCATCTTCTTTAACAAGATAAATGATGTCATAACCGCCAAAATTATTTTCTACCTCAACGGTCGCTTTATCGCCTTCGATCTTTTCATTTTTTCCAATCAAAAATCTTTTATCTTCGGGAACGGGAAAAAACGTATCTCTTAAAATTATTTCATCCAGTGAAACATTTTGTGCCTTGGCTTCCTGTTCGTGAATTTTTAAAGAAGCTGCCGAAAGAAGCCTTTTCATCATCGCCGTATCTTTTTTCTTTACGGCAATGGCATAAGCCGTTAGTGTGTCTTTTGGTGTAGCCGGATCGGAGTCGCCGCACGCCGAAATAACACAAGCCGCTAAAATTAAAATTAAAACTGTTCCGTAAAAACGCATCTTTCCAATTAAACAAATTCCTCAAAATAGATATACTAAACTCAAAATTATAACCCAAAAGTGAGGATTAAGACGAATGAGCAGAATAAAATTATCGGCAGACGAAATCAAGGAGAGGTTGAAAAAGTTAAATAATTGGAAAGTCGAAGGGAAATTTTTGAGGAAAAAATATAAATTTGAAAACTTCGCCGAGTCACTCGCCTTTGTCAACAAAGTCGGCGAAATTGCTGAAGAACGCGATCATCATCCCGACATAACTTTCGGCTGGGGCTACGCGGAATTCGAGATTACAACTCACGATACGGGCGGTTTAACGCATAATGATTTTGAGTTGGCAGAAGCAATCGAAAATATTTAAAGTTGATATATAAAAATTATTCAAGAGCAAAAATATGAACGGGAAAAGGGAAGATTCTACAGAAAAAGATGCACCGCAGATGGACGAAGAAACATATGAAATGATTCAGCAATTGTTTCAACTCGTTCGCACAAACGATGTGGAACGGTTGCAGGGACTTTTTGATAAAGGTTTTGATGCACCGAATATTCGTGACGGCAAAGGCAACACGCTTTTGATGCTCGCAAGCTACAACGAACAACTTGAAATGACGCGAGTTCTGCTCAAAAACGGCGGCGATCCGCAGATTGCCAATGATATGGGACAAATCCCTCTAGCGGGTGCGGCTTTTAAAGGCAATTTGGAAATGGTAAAACTCCTTATCGAACACGGAGCAGATGTAAACGCCCAAATGCCCGATGGCAAAACTCCTCTGATGTTTGCGGCGATGTTTGATCGTGTTGAGATTATTGATCTGCTTTTAGAGAATGGAGCAAATTTGTCTTTGAAATCAAGCGACGGAGCAACCGCTCAAGATATGGCAAAAATGATGGGTGCGGAAAATGCTCGAACTCATCTCGAAAAATTGTCTGAAAATTAAAAATGAACTAAAAATTCTGTTATAAATAAATCAAACAAGGATTATTATAATCTTCTCCTGATAGCCACGTCATTTATAGCGTGGTGAACAAATTAAAATAATGATCGAGGGCGTTTTAACGTCCTTTTTATTTTGCTTTAGCTTAGAGGCTTATTGAAAACTGAGAGATTAGGAGATTTTATTGAGAATAGAACGCGGATTACGCGGATTGAAAACGATTTTCGCAGATTTATTCACCGATTTTTTGCGATAGAATCCACGGCATAAGTTCTTTTTCGCCGATTGCATTCAGATAAACATTATGCCCGACTCCCTCATATTCCGTGTATTTCACATTTCCGTTATTTTCTCTAATCGCCGCCGCTAAGTTCCGTGATTCGCTGACTTGCACAACCTGATCGTCGCTCCCGTGAAAAAGCCACGCCGGAGTTTTGCCGATCTTTTCAGCAATTGGCAAAAAACGATTTCCATTTGATAAAGGACTTCCGCCGCAAATCGAAACCAACGCTGCAAAAGTTTTCGGATATTCGCTCGCAAAACTCCAAACGCCGTAACCGCCCATCGAAACGCCGATCAGATACTTTCGCTTTTCATCAATCGCAAATTCACTTTTTACGGCTTCAATCTGACGCATCACCATTTTATCCATCTGCGGATCAGACCAATAAACACTCGGGCGACACTGCGGAAACAAAATCATCGCCGGAATATCTTTAAGATATTGTTTGATAACGCTCGAAAACATCCCTGAAATATAACCGCCGCTTCCGCGTTCACGAATGCCGTGCAGAAAAATCATCAACGGCAAATTTTCCGTTTTTGCATTCGGCGGAACATAAAGTTGATAAGTATAATTTTTATTATTAAGTGGAAGTTCACGGTTCAAAAATTCGCCCTGCTCTTCGCCCGATATTTTTGAAGTTATAAAACCTGAAACAAGTTTTGTTATGTCATTTCGCATATAATTTAATTTATCTCAAAACCCGCGTCCTTCCAAAGTAAGAGAATATTTTTTGCCCGCGAATAAACGCGAATAAACACGAAAAAAGAATAAGCGAAAGGAAAGTTAGGAAATCAACAACAATTATTTCTGCCTTTAATTCTTCTTTTTTCGCGTAATTTCGCGTTTATTCGCGGGCAATAATATTCTTTTTCATATTCACAAAACTCGTGTTTATTCACCGTCTTTGCGTGAATCGCACGTTTTAGATAAAATCTGTCGTTTAGTCTTAAAATATAATTTAACAAGAAAAGGAATATAAGAATAATGTCAGAAAATACAAAAATTACAGTTGCTCACGGCGACGGAATCGGTCCCGAAATTATGGCGGCGACTTTGAAAATTATTGAAGCGGCGGGTGCGAGGCTCGATTATGAAGAAATTGAGATCGGTGAAAAAGTTTATTTGAGTGGAAATGCGGCGGGAATCGCTCCTGAGAGTTGGGATTCTTTGAAACGCACGAAAGTTTTCTTGAAAGCTCCGATTACGACTCCGCAGGGCGGCGGTTATAAATCTTTGAACGTAGCGGTCAGAAAAACGCTCGGACTTTACGCAAATGTTCGTCCGTGTGTTTCGTATCATCCGTTCGTTGAAACAAAACATCCGGTTATGGATGTTGTCATCGTCCGCGAAAATGAAGAAGATTTATATGCGGGAATCGAATATCGCCAAACTCAGCAGGTTGAAGAATGCTTAAAATTGATGTCGAATGTCGGCTGCGAAAAGATCATTCGTTACGCATTTGAATACGCCAAAAAATTCGGACGCAAAAAAGTTACGGCTTTTATGAAAGACAATATTATGAAGCAAACCGACGGAATGTTTCATAGAATTTTTGACGAAATTTCGGAAGAATATCCGAATATCGAAGGCGATCATTGGATCATAGACATCGGTGCGGCGAAAATGGCTGACACGCCGGAAAACTTCGACGTGATCGTAATGCCGAATCTCTACGGCGATATTTTATCTGATGTTGCGGCACAAATTGCCGGTTCTGTCGGTTTGGCAGGTTCGTCTAATATCGGCGAAGACGTGGCGATGTTTGAAGCGATTCACGGTTCTGCTCCAAGACGTGCGGGACAAAATATGGCAAATCCTTCGGGACTTTTCCTCGGTGCAATCCTGATGCTTCTGCACATCGGGCAGACCGACGTGGCGACCAAAGCCCACAACGCTTGGCTCAAAACCATCGAAGACGGCGTTCACACATACGATATGTTTAAGGAAGGCGTTTCCACCGAAAAAGTCGGCACAAGCGAATTCGCCGATGCGGTAGTCGCCAGAATCGGACAAAAACCCGAAACTCTCAAAGCCGTTAATTATTCGTCAGACGAAAACGTCAAAGAAGCCGATATGAAAAAACCATACACGCTCAAACCCGAACAAAAGAAAGAACTCGTCGGAGTTGATGTCTTCCTTGACTGGTGGAAAGGCGATTTCTACGGCGTTGCAGATGAACTCGGCGGCTTGGTCGAAAAAGTAAACGGCGACGGCTTAAAACTCCAAACAATCGCCAACCGCGGCGTAAAAGTTTACCCAGACGGAAACCCCGACACATTCACAGTTGACCACTGGCGTTGCCGCTTCATACCCGAATCCGGCGAAGGAAACGCCATCGAAAAGTCAGCAATAATTTCGCTCCTCCAAAGATTTAACGATTCCGGTTTAGACGTTATCAAAACTGAAAATCTTTATAACTTTGACGGTGAACGCGGTTATTCGGTTTAAGATTCAATATTGGATTATAATTTGAAAGGATGAAGTTTAGGCTTCGTCTTTTTTTGTGTTTAACTTTCGAGTTTGTAAAAGCTGTGGGTGATTTTGTTTTCTCTTGTGGATTCCCACGTATCTTATCAATCTGATTGAACTTAGAATGAACAAATTTCTGATTAATATTCAGAATCAATAAATCAACCCTAAGGAAAAAATTATGAATCGTTACGCTCTGTATATCATTATCTCTTTACTTACATTTGGTTTGGGTTCAGCATTTGTAATTTATATTTTAAGTAATCAATCAACAAAAGATGTAAATATGTCCAAAGTTGAAACACAATTCAAAACACCAATTAAAGCCGAATTTCCCAAACCTATTGAAGATAATTATGAAAAAGTCGCCGAAAAATTGGATATTTATCTTTCAGGACACGAAATTGAGCCGTATATAGAAATAAATAATATTTCGGGAACACAAAAAAAGATAAAAGTAGGAAGACATAAAATATATTGGATTGACAAAGATAAAGATAATATCAAGCTGAAAATAAATGATGATCTTTTTAGAATCAGTAAATACACAACCTTAAATAAAGTTTGGGGCGGAAAAGATAAGGTTGAGTATTTTAATGAATGGAAGCAAATCAAATTATTTAAAGTTGACGGTAAAGAACTTATAGGAATTAAATTTTATTTTTATATGTGTAACGGTTTAGGTTGTCATGTGTCATATTACTTAATTTATGACGTTGAAACTAAAGGAAAAAACTTTTTTGGAGCCTACTGTATGGATGATAGTCTGAAAATTTATGATTTTAATCGTGACAATAAAATAGATTATCTGGGTAAAACTTATGTAGGAAACAGATGCTCCGAACCCGATCAAGATTCAGAAAGTATCTACACATTGTTTACGTTAGACGGTAAAGGCAAGTTTTTATTACAAAATGATAAACAACAAAAACCATATTTCATCAAACAGAAATTTTGGGCTGAAGGTTACAAAAAAAATGACGAGATTTTCGAGCAAAATTGGACAGAGAATATCTATATCGGAGAATAAATAAATCAGTAAGTGAAAATCTATTTTTCCAGTAGTTTCCGAATGAAAAAAGTAATAGTTATGAAAACTTATATACTGATTTTATTGACCTTGTTTATATCTTGTTCAACTCAACAGATAGATGTTCCTCCGCCAACTCAAACGCCGATTTGTCCGGTTCCGATGCCTGAAAGCAATCCCCCCGAACCGCCATTAGAAGAAAATAAAACTCAAATTCCTGAAAATACCCCACGAACTAAAGGAGCAGTTGAGAAAAAATTTGAAAATTATCTTCTTAGTCGTGAAATAAAACCGTTATTGACAATAAATAATGATTACGACGGAGTTCGCAACGAAAGAGAGGAAACGATCAAAGTTTCAAATCACAAAATCACTTGGTTTCACTCCTTTAAAGAAGCAAGAGTAAAAATAAATGATGATTTATTTTCAGTAAAAAACGAATCATCTCTCAATGATGCTGATGATGAAGCGAAAATTGATGGCAATATTGTAAATAACTGGGATGAAATAAAACTTTTTAAGATAAATGGTAGAGAATTAATTGGAATTAGTATGGGCAATTCTCCCTGCACAGGTTTAATGTGCAGTGTCAGCTTTTATTTGATTTACGATTTGAAAACGAAAAATAAAAACTTTTTCGGCAATTTTCGGACAGACATTGAATTGAAACTTTATGATTTTGGAAAAGATGGAACTATAGATTTTTTAAGTTCAACAAGTAATTTTACCTATACGCCCGGCTTCGAAATAACGAACATTTATAATTTCTACACTTTAAATAAAAAAGGAGTTTTTCAATTACAAAAAGACAAAAATAAAAAACCATATTTTATAAAAAGGGTTTTCAATTCGGACAATGAGGAAGAATTTGATGATAAATTCGAGCAGAATTAGATTGAGGAAATAAAATAAAAGACGTTATCAAAACCGTAAATCTTTACCACTTTGACGGCGAACGCGGTTATTCGGTTTAAGATTCAAAATTGAATTATGAAAGAATGAGGATGAAGTCTCGGCTTCGTCCTTTTTTACATTCAAAATAACTTGCATTAAATGGAACATTGTCTTATATTTACAGACAAATGTCGAAAATTTAATTCGACAGGAGTTTTTATGAATGTTGAGCAAAAAGTAGATAAAGCAATTTCGACGCTTCTTTATTCTGAAAGTAAGAGCGTTAGAAAGGTTAAAAATAAATTAACTTACAGCGAATTTCTTTCCGACAAAATGCTAATTATTAAATTGATAAGAGAAGGCGTTCCGTATTCGTTGTTTAGTTTGATAAAAGATATTACACCATTTACCGAAGCGAATTGGGCGGAGTTTTTGAGTGTTTCGACCAAAACTTTGGAGCGTTATAAGAAAAATTCACAGTCTTTCAAACCGATTCATTCGGAAAAAATTATTGAGATGGCGGAAGTTACGAATGTCGGCAAAGAAGTTTTCGGCGATATGGAAAAATTCAAGTTGTGGCTAGACACGCCGAATTTTGCGTTGGGAAATATGAAGCCGATGGAATTGTTAAAAGATTCTTACGGTAAAGAAATGGTCATCAGCGAACTTACACACATCAATCACGGAATTTTAGTTTAATAATGGAAGCCTTCAGACTTTCACGCGAAAAATATGCTTCGCCGCTTTCGGGAAAAGGTGCGGCGTTAAAGGGAGCGAGATGGAATTCAATCGGTGTGGAAATTATTTACACAACTTCAAACCGTTCGCTGGCAATGGCGGAAGTCGCGGTTCATCTGACGTTGGCAACAATTCCCGACGATTACGTAATTCTCACAATATATTTGCCCGACCATATTTCTTTGCAAAAACTAACCGAAGCGGATTTGCCGCCCGATTGGAACACTTTTCCGCATCCCGCCGCAACGCAAGCCGTCGGAGATAGATTCATCGCCGAGAACAAATACTGCGTTCTGCAAATTCCTTCGGCAGTTACAAAAGGCGATTATAATTTGCTGATAAATCCTCATCATTCAGAGTTTTCAAAAATAAAAATTATCGAGATTGAAAAATTTCCTTTTGATGAAAGAATATTCAAGTAAATATGAAACATAAGAAAACTTATAACTTGGTGCGAAAACTTATTGATGAGCGTGAGTTGGACGAAGATAATATGGAAACGGCTCATGAAGAGTTGATTGAACTCATCGAGGAAGATGAAACGTGCGGTTGGGCGTATGGTTTGCTTGCCGAGATTTATTATTGGAAGGGCGAAACTGCTGATGCGGAAGATAAGCTATTTTATTATGACAAAGGTGTGGAATATGGCGAACAAGGCGTTGAAGTAGATGAAGATTCTCTCGAAGCAAATTTTTGGCTTTCAGTAAATTACGGTTCTTACGGACAGGAAAAGGGGATTATGAAAAGCCTTTCGTTGATAACTCCGATTAAGGATTTATCTGAAAAGTGCATCGAACTTGATGAAAGTTATTTTTACGGCGGAGCATGGCGGATTTTGGGCAGACTTTATCACAAAGCTCCGGGTTTTCCGCTCTCGCTCGGGAATAATAAAAAGGCTTTGGAGTGTTTTGAAAAAGCTTTGGAATTTGGTCCGAAGTTTTATTTGAATCATTTATTCCTCGCCGAACTTTATATCTCGACACGCAAAAAAGACAAAGCACGTGAGCATCTGGAATGGATTTTAGAAGCACCATTAAATAAAAATTACGAGCGTGAAGACGAAAGTTATAAACGCGATGCAGAAAGGTTGCTGGAAGATTTGTAAAATTCTTCATAAGAAATCAGCCGGAAAAAGACACGAAAGTTCACGAAATTTTTTTGATAGCTTTCGTGTCTTTTTATGTTTATTCGTGGCAAAATATAAAAAATATATAATAAATTTTCAGATTCGATTTTTTCGACAAAGATCGCATATTTAAAAAATATTACAAGGGAAAATATATGCAAGTAAGTTATAAGGAATACGCTAAAAAGGTTTACAAAGAATTTATTGCCGAAGACATTATGAGCAATGCGGCACAGGTTGCTTTTTATTTTATATTTGCACTTTTTCCGCTGCTCTTGTTTCTTTTGAATGTGGTGGGACTTTTTCTTGATGCGGCGGTGGATGTTAAGCAGGAATTATTTGTATATCTTCAGCAGGTTATGCCGGCGGCGGCAATCACATTGGTTCGGGATACAATTGCCGAAATCGCACAAGAAGGCGGCGGCGGCAAATTGACTTTCGGGATATTGATCGCCCTGTGGTCGGCTTCGGCGGGCGTGGACAGCTTACGCATCGCACTCAATGATATTTACAATTTAGAGGAAACCCGCTCGTGGTTTAAATATAAATTAACTTCAGTTTTGCTCACACTCGGTATTGCTCTATTAATATTTTTCGCACTCGGCATAGTGTTTTTCGGCGGTCAATTTATTAATCTGGTATTATCTCCGCTCGGCATAGAAATTACTTCGTATTTTATTTTAACTGCATTTTCAATAATCGTTGTCGGTATCGCATTGGTTTTAGCATTTGCCCTTCTATATAATTTCGCCCCGAATCACGATCCTTTTTCGTGGAATTGGATCACGCCCGGTGCGATTACGGCAATTATTCTGTGGATCGTTTTATCACTCGGCTTCCGCGTTTATCTAAGTTTTTTCGATTCCTATTCAAAAACCTACGGCTCGGTTGGTCAATTATCATACTTTTGCTCTGGCTGTATTTAACTGCAATGGTAATTTTGATCGGCGGCGTAGTAAATGCGGTTGGCGAAGAACTGCAAAAGGGTGAAGAAGTTGTAGATGAGGAAGAATCAGAAAAGACTGAAGAATCTGAGGAAAAGTCTGAGGAAGACGAAGATGGAAACGAAGAAGAATAAGGAACTGAAATTTTAGAAATAAATTTAAAAGATGAATGATAGATTGATTTTATCGCTCATCTTTTCTATTTTGTTAAACAAATGAGCGAAAACAAAAAACAAAAAACCGAAATTAAAAATCCGCTGGTCTCAATCATTATGGGCAGCACATCCGATTGGGACACGATGAAAAACGCCGTTGACATTCTGAAAGATTTCGACGTAGAACACGAAGCACGAGTCGTTTCCGCACACCGCACGCCCGATCTGCTTTTTGAATTTGCAAAATCAGCCGAATCACGCGGCATCGAAGTTATCATCGCCGGGGCGGGCGGGGCGGCACATCTGCCCGGAATGTGTGCTTCGCAGACGGTTTTGCCCGTTCTCGGTGTTCCCGTCAAAAGCCGTGCGTTATCGGGAATGGATTCGCTCCTTTCAATCGTCCAGATGCCCGCCGGAATTCCTGTCGGAACTCTGGCAATCGGCGATGCAGGTGCAAGAAACGCCGCACTTTTTGCGGTTTCTATCTTAGCTAATTCGCGTCCTGAATTGAGAGAAAAATTAAGAAGATTTAGAGAAAATCAAACAGAAATGGTTCTGGAGGCAAAGTTGGATTGAGTAATAAAAAAAGATTTGGTGAAAAAAACTTTTTAATAAAAAAGTGGCGGAGAAGACAGGACTCGAACCTGCAAGCCCGTAAGGGCGGTAGTTTTCAAGTGTAGATATTCTTTTCTATATTCCTAAAATCTCTCTCTCCTAAAGGTTTTACTTGTCTTTGATAAAGAAAAATGCTTTTGAAAATAATGATTTATTTGTGGATAGGGACAAAAGTGGGGACATAGTATATGCAAGTTGCACGCTTTTAATTACTTAATAAAACAAGATTTAAGGAGTTATTAAGTGAGCAAAAAGTTAAGAAAGTATAAAGATAAGGCAATACGTGCAGAGTTTTCCGAAACCAATAATTTAGGAGTTCGTGAATATAAAAGCAAAGTTTTCAAAAAGCATAATACAAGAAAACGTAATGAAAGAGATGCGATCAAATGGATAAATAAGATTGAAAAAATATGGGAAGAGAAAAGAACACTCACCAATGAAAATATAACTTTTGCAGATTACGTAAAAGAGAAAAAGAACACTCACTTGAAAGAGGCAGTAATCCGAAATGGCAAAAGAATTGAAGGTTTAAAAGGATTCGATGAATTCGTAATTCACTATCTCAATCCAGTCGTTGACCATTTTGGAAAAGCTAAAATTAGACTTATTACACCTTACGATATAGATGTTTATCGGAGTAAAAGACTCAATACTCCTACTTATAAAGGAACAGAAAGAAGCATTGCATCCGTCAACCGTGAACTTTCTCTTTTACGTAAGATTTTCAATTTAGCATTAAGAGATAGAATCATAAACTTTGCACCTAAATTTTTAATTTCAGTTGCAGATGAAGTATCAAGGGAAAGAATTTTAACAGACGTAGAGCAAAGCAGGTTAATGCTTGCTTTTGAAAATAAAAGTAAACAAGGTAGAAAAACTTTGAAGCATCTTAAACCGATTATTGTTACAGCACTTGACACGGCTTGCCGTTTTGGAGAATTAAAAAACTTAGAGTGGACTTACATTGATTTTGAAAGAAAAATCATCACTTTAATTGCATCAAATACCAAAACCGCAAAGCAACGAATAATACCTATGTCAGATCGTGTAATCAAAGAATTAAACCATTTATACGAATCACGCACGACAAATTTTGTTTTCAATGTAAAAGATATTAAAAATGGATGGAAAAGACTTTGTAAGTTAGCAGATATTGAGAATTGTCGTTTTCACGATTTAAGACATACAGCAACAACTAAATTTGTTCGGTCTGGAATGAGAACAGAAGTTGCTATGGCAATAACTGGACACACAGAATTAAGAACTTTTCGGCGTTACCTTAATTTTTCTGCCGAAGATTTAAGCAATGAATTTAAAAAAGTTGCGGAAATCTGAAAAAAATCAATTTTGGAATCAATTCAACTCAAAAATGAATAATGACGTTTGAATGCCCTGAAAGGAAAACTCCCACACATTACCCCAATTTCAAATTTAAAACGATCTGAGGCTTTAAACACGCAAAATAGAGGCATTCTAGCAGTCATTCTCAGAGATAATTAACAAAGTTTTTGGCAACTCAGTTAAGTTACTGTATTTAAAAAGGTTACAGATTTTAATCTAGCTAACTCTTTTATATTCAACCATATAGCGAAGTGGGTGAGAAAACTTCAAAGCGGTTTTATTTGCGATTTTATTAGCGATTTTATTAGGATTTTATTAGCGATTTTGTTAAGGCAGGAATCTTGACAAAACCATAAAAATTTGATATAATGTTGGAAGTAGAAAAAAGCAAATCCACAAGCGATGAAACTTTAAGAATTTGCTTTTTGATCTTAAAAATAGACTTTTTTACGTCTATTTTGCGGAGTCTTTTTGTTACCCCTTGCTATTTATAATAATAGCACATCTGTAATAAAAAGCAAATACAATTTAATTAGTTTCGATTATGTTTTTTGAATAATTCTTTTCAATAAAACTGCCAGTATTTTTGTATCTAAAATCGAAACCTTTTGTTATGAAACTCAAGAGATAAGGAAAAAAATATATCCTTGATGTTTCACAGATACAACAATGTTGCAATAGTAACACAAATTTATTATGAATAAATTAAAAATAAAAAGGATTCACAAGAAGAATCTTATAGCAATCGTTCCAAAAGCCGTTTTGGAATCAACACTAGAAACCCAAGACATACAGCAAAGAGTTCAAAGGAATGTTTTAACGACAATAAGCAAACTTGAATACTATTTTCGTATGTTTCCAAAGCGTTTTGTTAAACACGCTGGTAAAGGCAGTCAAGACCAAGAGTGTTTAATTGGAAAAAGTTGGGCAACCGAATTAGATATTACAAGAAGTCAATTCAAAACTGCCTTTCAAAAAGTAGGTGTTTGTTATTCAGACACGGAATTTAATCAGTTACAAGAAAATGGAAAAGACATTTTTCAAGGTAATTTTTATTGTAGCGTGGTATATCCATCTGAAAATAATAGAACTTACTATCACAGAAATAATCTGTTGATTGAGAAAGTAGTTAGCAAATACTTGTTAAAGAACAGTAAAGAATTGTTAGCCACAAACTTTAACTTTTACATCCGTGAAAGAACGGTAGAGGTATAAAAATTATGACAATAGAAAATGAAAATCACAAGGAATTAATCGAATTCCTTGAAGCCATAACCAACAGTTATGAGGGTCTTATTCACTTAGGGACTTTAGGTGCTAAAGGCACTAGCGGAATTGAGCCAAATACAATAACCACTAAAATAGAGAATCTTAAAGATGAGGAGCATCTTCAAACGCTAAAAGATTTCAATAAAGATAGTGGCATCTACTTTGTAGTAAATTCCGGTGGTAATAAAGATGCAGAGATTAAGAAATTTAATGCGTTTTTTATGGAAAATGATGAACTTTCGCTAGAAGAACAACATATAGCTTTAGACCGTTCTCCAATACAACCAAGTATTAAAATTGAAACTAAAAGGAGCGTTCACGCTTATTGGTTAATAGATGGGGTTTGTTCCGCGAATGAATGGAAAGATATTCAGTTAGGTTTAATTGACTATTTTGATGGTGATTCAGTTATTAAGAATCCCGCAAGGTTAATGAGATTACCAAATTTTAATCACGTTTCTTATAATACAGAAATAGATGATTATCAATACAAAATGGTTGAAATAACTCATTTTGAGCCTGAAATTAGATTTACGCTTGAGGAAATGCAACAGGCTTTTCCTAAGCCTAAAGTTTTGGAAACTGAAATAAAACTTACTGCTAATGAATCTTTTGAAAAATCGAAATTCAAAGTTGACGTAGAGAAAGATGTTTTACCTAAGTTGAAAAAGGTAAGTGTAAATGGTGATGGTTGGATGGCTTGCTGTCCTGCACATAATGACACTAATCCGAGTCTTTCAGTTAAACAGGATGAGAATGAAATGTTGCTTTTCTGTCATTCGGGGTGTTCATTTGTTCAAATCGTTCAAAAACTAGGGTTAAGTAAAAATGAACGAACAAAATCAAATGATTTATTTATAGTTAAGCCTGCAAATGAATGGATGGAAGAAGCCAGCAAGAAACCAATACCAAAGATGCTATTTGGTGAATTATGGTTTGAAGGTGAGATTTGCATTTTATTTTCAGATTCAAATGCAGGTAAAAGTGCTTTAGCTGTTCAAATTGCGGATAGTATAACTAAAGGTGAATCTGTAAAACCTTTTGTGTTAGAAGTTGAAAAACAAAAGATTCTTTACCTTGATTTTGAATTAAATGATAGACAGTTCACAACAAGATATTCTGAACCAAATTTAGGTAGATACATTAATAATTACAAGTTTGATAAGGATTTTTTGAGGCTTGAACTTAACAGAGATATAGATTTGGGAAATGACGAAAGAGATTTTGAGAACTCCTTAATATCTGCTATCGAAACTAAAATCAAGAAGGAAGATGTAAGAATCATTATCATTGATAATTTAACTTATCTAAAAAGTGATACTGAGAGAGCAAAAGATGCTTTACCTTTGATGAAACGATTGAAAGCTATAAAAGAAAAACATAATGTTTCTTTCTTAGTTCTTGCTCATACTCCAAAAAGGTATTCTTTACAACCACTAACTCAAAATGATTTACAAGGTTCTAAAATGCTTTCTAACTTTGCAGATTCTATCTTTGCTATCGGTAAGTCTGAAAAAGATGAAAATCTAAGATACTTGAAGCAATTAAAGCAAAGAAATACTGAAAATGTTTATGGGAGTAATAATGTTTGTGTATTTGAACTTCATAAGTTGACTAACTTTTTGCACTTTTCTTTTCTCGAATCTGGATACGAAAGTGAACATATCCGAGAGGTAAATGGAAAAAATAGAAGTGAAGAAAGACAAACAGCTAAAGAACTTGAATCTCAAGGCAAAACTCAAAGAGAGATTAAAGAAATTATGAGTATATCTCTTGGAAAAGTAAATGAACTTATAAAAGAAGCAAATGCTGAGTTACCTGATTCTAAGAAAGGTGTTCGTTCATTACTGGAAACGAACGGAATGAACGTAGTGAACAACGATGGCGATATGAGTTTGGATTGTGAAACCGAAAAACAAACTGAATTGAAAATCGAATGATTTTCTAAAAACAAAAAGTGTCGAGAGAAATTATGTATCTTTTGGCACTCCCCGCACCTATTTTACAATAGGTAAGGTGCTTAGAATAAACAACTTAACTGCTTCACAGGTCGGATGCAAATTTTGAAAAGTTGAAGTTTTTAACTCATTTTTTCGATTTGAACCCTTAAAGAAACATTTTCAACACTTTAAGAATTTAAAAAAACTAATTATCATCAAGTAGGTTTTCTTCATATTGCTCAAGTTCAATTTTTTTTTGTATCTTTTCCAAATTTGTTTGTAATGTTGCTAAATTGTTTATTGAAAGTTTTCTCTCTTTTAGAATTTCTTCCAAAGCAACTAATTCTGAGCCATTCGGTTGGTAGTGGCTGAGGTATGACATTAAAATCTCGTCCTTATTTGTTGGATTATTAGTCAAAATTTTAGATTTTGCATTTTGAATAAATTGAATCTTAGATTCTTTCTTTACCAAATCTTTTAACTCGCTTAATGTAATTGACCAACCTTTTGTTTCAAGAAGTAAATAGAGTTTCCGCAACTCTTCCGCATTCTTATTATCAGAATTTTTCTTCACGAATTGCTTTATTAAGTTATATTCTGAGGTTAATGTATAGCTTTCTAATTCTTCTTGTCTGATAGCAACTTGCTTGGCAATTTTCTCATCTTTAGATTTTTGGGTAAGTTTGCCTAAGTATTTTTGTAGTAATTCATACAGACCTTCTAGAAGGTAGTATATAAGTATTATATAGTTTGCTAATACATAAAAACTACACCTACAATTATGAGAAGTATAATGATGCCAAAGCAACAATCCATAAAATTACACCTTAACTATAAAAATGAAGAAAGATAATTAGATATACACTTAATCTTTCTATTCTAACAAAGAAGTTGCATTTTTTATGTTTTTCGTTGCTTGAAACCAGATGAAACTTATACCCTCTTTCTTATTTAAGTTAAACCGAATATCAGCCTTATCTGTTATTTTTCCATCAAAGTCACGAACAGGTATTTCTTTATATTTTATTACTATTCCCTTTGCTACGGGATTACATATCAACCTTCCAAATGTATCAGCTACCTTTCCCAAAGGACTTTCATTTAAATCTTCTTTCTCAGGGTTTTGTTGGTCAAGACACACAATCAAAGATTGTATATCTTGACTTTTTAATTCATCTAATTCATCCCATAGTATATAGGCATCAATGTAATTTTCCATTGCTTCTTCAATTTTTTGCTTTAATTCTCCATCGGGTAAATCTTGAGATACTTGATTAACTTTTGATTTGGCATCAATTAGCATTTTTGAATATTCAATTTTATTTATTCCAATTTCTGTTGCTGCACTAATTTTATTTAATTCTTCGATAGCATCTTTAGCAATTTCATCTTGTTTTTCGGTCAAACCACTCTTAGTGCCACAGGATGCAATCAAAAACATTGTAAGTAGTAGTAGTAGAAAGAATTGAGTCTTTTTCATAGTTTTTTCTCCAAGTCTTGTAATTTAGATAAATTTTGATAACGTAGTGTGAATTCATTTATGCCAGAGGAAACAAAAATCTAAGGCAGTATGAAAGACGTAAGTTTCAACTTGATTCTTACGGCTAATTTTTTAATTGAAAGTATTGTAGAGCCAAATGGCTCGAAAAGTCAAAAGTTTCTATCAGGAGGTAATCTTGATGGGAACTAACAAACGTCCTAGACCTGAGAAGTTAGCAGAGAAATTATTTCAGATCAGAGAATCTTTTGGATTATCACAAGATGAAATTATTGTAAGGCTTGGATTAGATGAAAATGTTTCAAGAAGCAATGTATCACAGTATGAAAGAGGGATTAGAGAGCCATCTTATCTAACTCTTTTAGCTTACTCAAAAATTGCGGGGGTTTGTAGCGATATTCTAATTGACGATTATAATAAGAAAAATGGAAATGGTTTGAAAAAGGAAACTGTTGCAAGTATTTTGAACACGGAATAAATTCAACCATCAACATAAGATAAAATCAGATAATTGGTTGACTTTTAACTAACAAAGGACTATAAAAAATCTATCTAACAAGGCTGGTGTTCAGTTTAAATCAAAGTTCGATGTCTCGTGGTGAAATCGAAACGAGACTAATTTATAGTTTGGTGCTGACACTTCTCCCTGCTCGGAATGGTCTAAGGAGAGATAAACGCTGATTTTGGGAGACAATTTTACGACATAGGAAGATGTTGGAGGCATTGCCAAAGCTCTTATGATTTGGTGTCGGTTTCGCCCCACATCATCTCAATCGTTAGCCGCCTCGTGTAATGCGAGCATCTCAGGAGGTATAAATTTTATGTTTCGTAGAAAAATTTTAGCAATTTCGCTAGTTTCTGGATTGGCTATTATTAGTTTAGGTGCATGTATTAGTGCCGAAGACCAAATTGTTGATAATGCCGAAGACCAAATTATTGATAGAAAGTCATTTCTTCAGGTTCAATCACAGTGTCGGGCACATTCTAGTAGTTCTGATTATTCAGTTCCGTGTGTGCAAGATGTTTTCGTTCTTAAGACTAGTGAGTATTGTGCAAGTCACGAATTATCACCTGCGAATCCGAAATGTGTTGAGCTTCAGAAGAAGGTTAAGGAAAAAGTCGTTGATAACTTTGTTGAAAATGTTAAGGACGCATATAAGAAGTAAGGGTGAAGGTTATTTATATCAACAAAGTCTTATTTAGCGTTGTCGTGGAAATCAACGGCAACAGCCAACAATTCAGTAGATGTGAGGGCGAAACAGCGACTTTGTTATCAATATATTTTGTTTAACTCGGAGTTGCGTGTGGTTGGTTTCGTCCCACGTCATCTCAATCGTTAAGCATCTGAACTTAAACTTGCTTAGAGGATAAAATTAATGAACCTTGGTGAATGTCCAGATTGTAGATGCTTATGCTCTATAACTGCTGAAAGTTGTCCTAAGTGTGGACGAGTTTTAAAGTCTGGCGATATTGTTAAACGCAAAGGACTTTCAGCTAAATACAACCCCTTGTTAAAATTGCTTGCTGTAATTGCCGGTTTAGTTGTTAGTGCAATTTCATTCGCCATTGTCAACCTTGTTGTAGAGAATTTACGCTCTATTTTTCCTAGATTAGTTCACGAGCGATTGGTATGGCACTTGGTCGTTTTATTCTCGATGTTTACGATCTTCTTCATTTCTTATTTATTATTGGGCTTAATCTTCGGATTTTTGCAGCACGAGGTTGGGTGGAAGTGGGGATTATGGCTAATGAGTATTCCCATTCTCTTTAGTATACTGATATTAATGTATAATGCGATTATGCTTAGGTTTGTCTTCTCATCATTTGTTTTTTTAGGGATTTTTTCCTCACTTGCTGGGGGGCTTTCAGGTGCTTGTGTAGGTGTTTATATTACAGGGATTATCAAGAATAAATGGTTCATTAACGATGTCTAATAATTTATTAAACGTGAGGGCGAAACAGAAATTTTGTGTAGATGATTAGTTCGAGTTTGAAGGTCTTCCTGCTTTTTTACGTTTTCCGCCTGCTTCAAGTGGCTTCAAACCGTGTTTTTTCCTTGTTAAATTAGAAACAGATAAACCTTGTTTTTTGGCTTCTGCTTCGATCTTTTTATTTTCTTCTTCCGTCAAAAGAAACTGTTTTCTTAATAATTTAGTTGGCATAATTTTATATAAAAAAAATATACTTTTTTATCAAGTTACGCAACTTTATCATTGACAAGTTACGTAACTTGAATTATAATATTCTTGTTAGTCAGAAAAAGCAAATAATAAATCAGAGAGGAAAACAGAATGATTAAATTAACACAAGAAAATACACAAAACGCAATCAAAAAATGTAAGCAATTGAAGCCGAAAGTCATTTTCATTTCAGATAGAACTTTTGAAGTTAAATCTGCAAACAATTCAAATTCTTATACTGTTCGTTTCGATGTTAAGAACGGCGAAAAACTGGCTCAATGTGAGTGTTGGGCTAGTGAAAGAAATCTTGTCTGTTATCACATCGCGGGAGCTTCGTTAGTAAACATAATTCGTCAATCAATGAAACGACAATTTGCATAAAAACGAAAGGCTTAGAAAGTTCGCACCTCTCTAAGCCTTTCTCACCAATCAATTATAAAAATCAACTGGAGTCAATTATGAATTTAACACAAAAACAAATGGATGCTAAGAAAGCATATTTAGATAAACAGCAAGAAAAGATGCTTGCTCAATATGAAACCGTAGATTCAAAAGAACGGTCTGAAATTATCGGACATATCAATTCATTTATTGAAACTTGCACAAAAGATCAAAAGAGGTTTTGGCTAAGTTTTAGAGATAAATTAGAAAACCTTAACCACAAACAAAATTGATTGAATAATACTTTTCAATAAGAGTTGAAAATCAACCCCAAAATAAATTATATTTCTTATTAAGTTCTTTGAAGCGTGCAAATTGTTGACTGATTAAAACAGATAAATATAACGCAAATTTCTCAATAAATGTCTTAAATCCTATGAAGTGGGGACAAAGATGGGGACAAAGGCAAAAAGTAAAGGGATTCCAATAAGCTGTAAACTTACTAAAATCCCTTAATAAAAAAGTGGCGGAGAAGACAGGACTCGAACCTGCAAGCCCGTAAGGGCGGTAGTTTTCAAGACTACTGCATTACCAATTATGCTACTTCTCCGCAAATAATTGGCAATTTGAAAATATATCGCAAACTGCTGATTTTAACAAATCGAAAAATGACCGCTGATTCTGAAATATAATCTTCTGTCAGTTAAATTTATTCAAACGCTTCGAGATATTTAATTCCTGAACCCGTATTAAACAAAACTATCTGCTCATCTTTTTGAACTTCGCCCGTTTTTAATAATTTTTTCAAAGCCGCCAGCAACGCACCGCCTTCGGGAGCGGCAAAAATCCCTTCGTTTTTTCCAATCTCTTCGGAATCTTTTACCAACTCCACATCGGAAACAGCAACGGCAGTTCCTCCCGATTTTCGCAAGATGTCGAGCATAATAAAATCGCCGATAGCTTTCGGCACACGCAAACCCGATGCGACCGTATTAGGATTTTCAATTTCAGCACCGTGTTCTAAATTCTGATGAAATGCATCAACTATCGGTGAACAGCCTTCCGACTGAACGGAAACCATTCGCGGGCGTTTAGAATCTATCCAACCCATTTCTTCCATTTCGTCAAATGCTTTCCACATTCCGATCAAACCTGTTCCGCCGCCCGTCGGATAAAAAATGACATCGGGCAGATTCCAATCCATTTGTTCGGCAAGTTCGTAACCCATCGTTTTTTTGCCTTCGATGCGATAAGGTTCTTTCAAGGTCGAAACATCAAACCAACCTTCCGCATCTTTGCGTTCACCGACAATTTTTCCGCAATCAGTTATCAAACCGTCAATCAGATTTACATTTGCTCCGAGTGATTTGCATTCGATAATACAAGCTCGCGGTGTGTCCATCGGCACAAAAATATGTGCTTCCATTCCGGCAAGTGCCGCATAAGCCGACAAAGCTCCCGCCGCATTTCCCGCCGACGGCACAGCAACTTTTTCAACGCCCAATTCCTTCGCCATCGAAACCGCCATTGTAATTCCGCGTGCCTTGAAACTCTGCGTCGGATTTATTGATTCATCTTTTATAAACAAATTCGGCAGATCATATTTTTTGCCCAAATTTTTCGCGTGATGAAGCGGTGTCCATCCTTCGCCCAAAGTTATACGGTTTTCAATATTTTCAACCGGCAGAATTTCTTCATAACGCCAGAGCGTCGAAACTCTAGTTTTCAAAGATTCTTTGGTTAAAGTTTCGGAAACTTTGTTTAAATCGTAGCTAACCAACAGAGGCTTTCCGCAATCGGTGCAGAGATTGTGTAATTCATTTGAGCGATATTCTTTGCCGCAAGCCGAACAATATAAATGTGTTACGTTCATAGAATTATAATTATCATTTTTCTGCGAAAATTTCATTGGCGAATTGTATTTTCACACGAATTTTTAACAATTGATGAACTCTCTGCTAAAATAAACCGTATAATTAAAAAAGTTGAACTTTGTGTAAATTATATGGCAAACATAAATAGCAGCGTATATTCAGTTGAACAAACCACGGAACTTTATGTTAAAAAGGTTTTGGCGGGCAACATCAAAACGGTTCGTTTGCAGCTTATAAACTCAATGGAATCTTTGGATTATGACATTATCGAAGAAGAACCGAATATTCTCGGACGACGTGGAGCAAAAGGTTGGGGAACCTGGTATGGTTCGGCGGATGTCCTTGATTATCCGATGAATTTAACGGTTCGCCTCAAATCTTTGAGTGAAACTTCTACCCGCGTAACTTTTGATTATTTGATAAAACACCCGTGGCTCAATAATGGCGAAAAAAGTATCGTCGTGCAGGAAGCCAAGACGATTGCGGCAATTTCAAAAACGCACGCCGTTGAAAAAATGTGTTCGGTCTGCGAAACCGAATCAACCGACGATTCAAAATTCTGCCGCCGCTGCGGAGCACCTCTCACCAATGAACAGGCGGAACTGGAAGTTTTGCGAATGATGGCGGAAACCCGTGCGGCAAAAACCTCCGTCGTCGGCTCGGCAGTTGCCGCACCGATTGCTGTAATTTTGATGGCGGCAATTTTAATTTTAGGTCTCTTGAAAGTGCTTGATTCTGAAGCACTTATCGGTTTACTTTCGATAAGCGGCGGTTTGGTAATAGTTGCGATGCTCTCATCATTCTTCGGTTGGAATCGTCTCAAACGTGCTTTAGAAAAACCCGAAACACAAACCCAACATATTCCGACACGACACATTCCCGAATCAATTGAAACAGGCGAATTTGAAGAATTGCCGCCGCACCAACCCGTTGCTTCGATCACCGAAGGCACGACGAATTTGCTCAATGAAGAATGGATTGAAAAGCCTGATCGTGAGAAAGTTCCCGTTCCGAGAAAACGCGACACAAATAATTTCAATTAGATGGATTTAGGTTTTTACGTTTAGAAGTTGTCAGGTTTTTAGATTAACTCAAATAAAACCTATTAACCTTTGGTGCTAGTAAATTAAAGTGAGAATTCTGCAATCGAAAGATGCAGAATTCCATCTTTGTCATATTGTAATCCATACCAACTCGCCAGCACATTAAACATCGTCATCGTGTAGCCGAGTCGCATTTTGAAATACTCCCACGCTCGATGCCTAACTCGTTTGAAATCGCTCACTAAAGTCAGCATCGAAAGCACCGTTTCAACTACCATCCGCACATTCCAAGTCCCACGTTTGCATAGCTTTAGATTCTTCGGATTGCCTTTCGCCGAATTGAATCCGGTATCACTTAGAACAATCATTTGATCCTCATATTTTTCGATCAACGGATGAAATGTCGCATCATAAACATTGGCTGTATCGGCTTCCCAACCGACTACCAATCCGTCTTGATTTAATAGCAAACAAAGTTTTCCGCCAACGATCCACCGATGATTCGACAAGCCTTTCTTGCCAATTTGCTTGTCAGAGCGTCCTTCTCTGACCGGGTGAATAAGTTCAACTCCATAGGCATCAATGACTCCCAAAACAGTCGGTTCAGCCAGAAACCTATCGGTTAATTCCGAGTGTCTTAGAAAAAGGCGAAACAATCTTGTTCTTTCCGGTAACTGTGGAAATAGTTCAAGATAATCCCGCTTGAGCCACCGATAAAATGCTCGGTTTCCAACTCCTTTCAAAGCAAAAAGAAAAGCAATTGTCACAACCTCGCTCGGATGAAGTTTAGCCTGCGGATGTTTTTCAATAGTTTTCAATTCTTCGTCAATGCGATAAAACAATTCTATGATAAAATCTTCTGTGGTCA
>JALZKH010000104.1 GCA_030859345.1 Acidobacteriota bacterium
GCCGGGTAAAGACGTTTATTGGAAGAAGATGAGTTGAGTTACACGATAGTGGATGTGACGGAAATGCTGATCGAAGTCCAAAAAAAAACAAAAGCGATATTATTCGGGAAAAAAGAAGCGACATACAAGGAGCATGTAAATCGCTGAACTTAGACACGCTTCCTGACGGTCGCGTTTCCGCCTTTTAGTCATAACTAATTTTGAACGATTACTTAAAATCAGATGACAAAAATCTTCTTACTTCTTATCCTGTTTTTATTCGTGTTCATCTGTGGTTAAATACTCTTATTTTAAATCCCGATATTATTTCTTCCGTTGTAAAATATATCCCGCAATCTCGCATAAAATTTTCGTGTTCTGCTCAATCTTTTCCAATTCCCGACAAGCATCATCGTGAACTTTTTGTGCTAATTTTCGCGTTTCTTCGATTCCGTAAAACGCCGGATAAGTTGCCTTGTTCGCCGTCACATCTTTTCCCGCCGTTTTGCCTAAAACCTCCGTCGTTTGCGTTACGTCGAGCAAATCGTCCGTTATCTGAAACAATAATCCCAAACATTCCGCATAATTTGAAACGGCTTCGAGTTCTGTTTTATTTGCATCGGCGATAATCGCTCCGGCTTTTGCCGAAATACAAATCATCGCACCCGTTTTACTTCGGTGAATTTCTTCTAACCTCTCAAGAGAAACTTTATTCTCAAACCCTTCCGCATCCAAATCCATCTGCTGTCCGGCAACCATTCCCGCCGGTGTTCCCGATGCTTTTGCGATTTCCTTGATCAGCTCAATCCTTTTTTCCGCCGCTAAATTTTTGTCTTCGGCAATCGTCTGAAAAGCCATATTTTGCAGAGCATCGCCCGCTAAGATCGCCGTTGCCTCATCAAATTTTATATGACAAGTTTCCCGCCCACGCCGCAAATCGTCGTCATCCATCGCGGGCAAGTCGTCGTGAATCAGCGAATATGTATGAATCATCTCAACCGCCGACGCGACCGAAATAAGTTTTTCCAAATCCGCCCCAAAAGTTCTCCCGACGGCAAAAACCAAAACCGGACGAAAACGTTTTCCGCCCGCAAAAATACTGTGCCGAATCGCCTGATGAAGTCTTTTCGGTTCGACATTTTCGGATGGCAGAATTTTATCGAGTTTTTTATCGACAACTTGGACACATTCGCCGATGAAACTTTTAAGATTTTCTGTTTTTGGAATCATTAGATTCAATTTTGAGATATATCTAACCAGAATTCAATTCTTTGTTGAGCATTTTGCAACTTTTTCTCTTTATACTTTGCGGCATTGCAAGTAATTATTTTATTCTAAATCAATGCCAATTTCTAAAGATGAATTTCGTTCCGCACTTTCAAAATTCGCCAGCGGCGTAACGGTTGTTACATTAAAAGATAAAGACGGAACTCCGCACGGAATTACGGTCAGTGCTTTCAGTTCCGTGTCGCTCGAACCGCCGCTCGTTTCGGTCTGCATTGACAATGATGCCGGAAGTCATTACGCATTCCGCGAAAGTGAAAGATTTGTCGTCAATATTTTAAGCGACAAACAAAGCGAGCATTCAAACCAATTTGCTTCGAGAGTTCCAGACAAATTCATCAATATCCATCATCACAAAGGCTTGGAAGATATTCCCGTCTTAAAAGACGCACTCGTCAATCTCGAATGTCGTCTGGTAAATGATTTCGTGGTGGGAGATCACACGATTTTTATCGGCGAGATCGAAAGAACTCACATCAACGACGGCAAACCGCTTGTCTATTATCAGGGAAATTATAAAAAAATTGAATATTAGTGGAAAATGTATAACGGATAATGGATAATATTTAAATCCGTATATTTACCGATTTTTACTCGAATAAACAAAAATTTTATTATCCACTATCCATTATCAATTATCCGTTATGAATGTATTTTATCGGGTCTTCGCGTCCCGCCTGCTCAAATCCGCGAAGCCGCAAAGCACACGAATCACAAGTCCCGCACGCTAAATCTTCGCTTCGGTAACACGACCAAGAAAGATGAATCGGAGCATTTAATTCAAAGCCTTTTTTAACGATTTCGGCTTTGGTGAGATGAATAATCGGAGTTTTGATTTTTATATTCGTGTCGGGTTTTGTTCCCGTCGCAATCGCCCGTTCAAACGAAGCAAAAAACTCTGGACGACAATCGGGATAACCCGAAGAATCTTCCGCCACCGCACCGACATAAATTGCTTTCGCTCCCAAAACTTCCGCCCAACTCGTCGCAATCGCCAACATATTCGCATTCCGAAACGGCACATAACTCGTCGGAATTTCGTCCGATTCCAAATCCGCTTCCGTTACTTCGATATTTTTATCGGTCAACGACGAACCGCCGATTTTTGCCAGATATTCAATCGAAACATCAAGCCTTTTTTCTACATCATAAAAATCCGCAATGTCATTAAACGCTTTTCGCTCGCGTTCTTCTGTTAATTGTCCGTAAGAAATATGCAGAAATGCGATCTCATCATTTTCAGACTTTGCGATTGCGGCTGTTACGCAGGAATCCATTCCACCCGAAACAAGACAAATTGCAAGATTATTTCCCATCAAAATTTATGCGACTTTTTTGATTTGTTCAGAGTATTCGGAAATTTTATTAACCGCCCGTTCTTTTTTGCCAATATTTTTAATACTTTGAGCAATCTCAAATGCTTTTTTGATTTTTTCGTTTGAAGCAAAATCTGCGGCGATTTCCGCCAGAACGCTTGAGCAATCTAAACTGTCTTGAAGGTTTTCCAAAGTTTCACCTTTTTGAGCAATTACAATAGCTTTTTTCCAAACATCTTCGGCACGAAAAATTGCGTTGTTTTTTTGCAGAGATTTTGCGATTTTGTGCAGAAGTTCGGCTTGTTGCCAATCTGCAAGATTTTCACTTTCGCTGTGATGTTCGGCTTCCGAGAAAACAAACAAAGCACGTTCAAGATGTCCGACTTCCGCCATTTTGTCGGCGATCAGTTGTAATGCTTCGCTTTTTTCATAGCTTGCCGAAATGAGTTGAGCAATTCCGTGTGCCTTTTGCCAATCGTCATTTTGCAGCAACCATTGCACAATTTCAGATAATTGCCAATCTCTGTCTTCTTCATCCTTGATTGATAAAGCCAGACTGACAACTTCAAAACTGTTTTGATAATCTTCAGTTTCCAAAATTTTCTCTATTCTTTCGAATGTTTTTTTCCACGCTAATCATAATTTCTATTTAAGCATATTTTTTGCATATCTTGACAACAATTTTTTGTTTCTGTTTAATCCACGATAAAGTGTGAGAGTTATCTCATTCATAAATTAAACGCCGTGAACATCTGCTCCCCAGATGTATTTGTGAAGTTGCAGATTAAGTCGAACTTTTAAATTACTTCGTGAAACAGTTTCGGCGATTTCCTGTAAGTTTTCAACGCCAAAAACGGGCGAAATTAAAATTTCTTTTGTGCAATTTTCAAGATCGTATTTTTTGATGATTGTTTTGGCAAATTCCCAATCAGCCAAATCGGCGATAACGAATTTTACCTCGTCTTTTTCTGCTTTTAATCGCTCCAAATTTTCCCAATTATTTCTTTCCGATTCGCCGGAGGCGGGACATTTTACGTCTAAAATAATTTTTGCACGGTTATCAACTTTTTCGGTTGAAACAAATCCGCCCGTTTCGATTAAAACTTCATAACCTTTGTCGCAAAGTTCTGTGATAAAAGGAAATACACTTTTTTGTGCCAGCGGTTCGCCGCCCGTAACTTCGACCAAGTTGCAGCCGAATTCTTCCAATTTACTAAAAATATCTTCAAACGAAATTTTCTCCCCGCCCGTAAAAGTGTATTCCGAATCGCACCAGACGCAACGCATCGGGCAGCCCGTCAGACGCACAAACGAGCAAGGTCTTCCGGCGTGAGTTGATTCGCCTTGAATTGATAAAAAAATTTCTGTGATGCGTAAATTCATTGATAAATAGATTAAAGGGAAAAGGGACAAGGGACAAGGGACAAGGGACGAGTAGGTTTTGAAAAGTGTTAAAATTTATCTAAAATTAGAAGTGAATTTCAGTTCTAATTTTTATTTCTTTGTCCTCGTCCCTCGTCCCTGTTCACTCGTCCCTATTTATCTTCCCTTTTACCTTTCCGCAATTTGCGATAAACTTTTGTTAATTCAACAAGGAGAAATAATTTAATGAAAGCACAATTGAAAAAATTTATTGACGAGATCGGCAAAGATTCGATTGCGATAATTCCGGCGGCACACGAGAAAACCCGAAGTTATGACACGGAATATAAATTTCGGCAGGATAACGATTTTTGGTATCTGACGGATTTTCCAGAACCGGATGCGATTGCGGTGATTACACCGAATAAGAAAACAAAATATACGATGTATGTTCGCCCGCGTGATCCTTTGATGGAAACCTGGTATGGCAGACGCGAAGGAACGGAAGGTGCGAAGAAGAATTACGGCGTGCAGAAGGCGGTTTCGATAGATAAATTTGAAAAGGAATTACCGAAATTGCTTCACGGTTACGAGAAACTTTATTATCGTTTCGGTCTCGATGAAAAACTCGATTTGGTCATTTTAAATTATCTTTCGGGACAAAGACACGCACGTTTGAAAACCGCTTATCCGCCGCACACGATTGTTGATCCGACCTTGATAATTCACGAAATGCGTCTGCATAAAACTGATGAAGAAGTCGAGAAAATGACCGAAGCCGGCAAAATCGGTGCGGAAGCTCATATTCTGGCGATGCAAAGTTGTGAACCGGGAATGAACGAATTGCAGATCGAATCCATTATCGAACATTATTTTCGTATGAACGGTGCGGTCGGAGTCGCTTATAATTCAATTGTCGGCGGCGGCGAAAATGCGACGATTCTCCATTATGTTGAAAATAACGCGGAACTCAAAGACGGCGATTTATTATTGATTGACGCGGGCTGCGAATACAAAGGCTACGCCTCCGACATCACGCGAACTTTTCCCGTCAACGGCAAATATACAAAGGCTCAAAAAGAAGTTTATGAAGTAGTCCTCGACGTGCAGAAAAAATGTATTGAAGCAACCGTTACGGGAACGACGATCAAAGAACGTCAGGATTTGTCAATCGAATTATTGACCGAAGGAATGAAAAAACTTGGGCTTCTAAAAGGTTCGACCAAAAAGTTAATCAAAGAGAAAAAATACGAAGCATATTATATGCACGGAGTCGGACACTATATCGGAATGGATGTTCACGATGCAGGACGTTATTTCACCGATCAACAATCAAAAAATTCGCGTCCGTTCGCCCCCGGAATGGTTCTAACCGTCGAACCCGGAATCTACGTTCCAACTGATGCAAAAAACGCACCCGCAAAATATCGCGGCATTGGCATCCGCATCGAAGACGACGTTCTCGTAACCGAAGACGGCAACCGCAACCTGACTTCAAAAGTCCCGAAAGAGATCGAAGAGATCGAGGATTTGATGAATAAGGGAAAAGCTAAGAGTGCGAAGAAATAGAGGTAAAAATTATGCAAAATGATTTATCAAAAGTCGTTGCGGAAAAGGTAGCGGTTTTACCGATTGAGAAGCAACAGAAGGTTTTGGATTTTGTTGAATCAATCGAGGAAAAAGAACCGCAGAAAAAATCTCTGTTTGAAAAATTAGCAGAAATTCGTGAGCGTGTGCCTGAAGAAGTTTGGGATAAAATTCCAACCGATGGAGCGGAGAATCACGATCATTATCTTTACGGAGCATCGAAAAAGAAACAATGAATACTGTGTTTGCCGATACTTTTTATTGGATAGCAGTTCTTAATCCAAAAGACCAATGGCATCGCCAAGCACTTGAAATAAAAGAGTTGCTTGGCGATATAAAAGTTGTTACGACTGAAACCGTAATGATTGAACTGCTAAATTATTTTGCAGAGTTTGGAAAAGATTCTCGTCAATCTACTGTTGATTCGGTTCGCACGATAATGACCGATGAAAAGGTGGATTTCATCTCACACACAAACGAAATATATCTTGAAGCATTAGATTTTTATGAAAAACGCTTGGACAAAGGTTATAGTTTAACCGATTGTATTTCGATGTTGATTGTGAAAAGTTTGAATGTGCAAGAAATTTTGACGCACGACAATCATTTTGAGCAGGAAGGTTTTACGATACTTTTATAGAACATAATTTAGCGAGGTGAACTTTTATGCAGACGGAAATTGCGGATACAATTTACAAAAAAGTAAAGACTCTGCCGTTGGACAAACAGGAGGAGATTTTGGAATTTATCGAAGAAAAAATATCTTCCGCAGAAAAAAAAGATACTCGTCCGATTTGGGAAGTGGCGAAGGAAATCAGCGAGAGTGTTCCGCTTGAGGAATGGGAAAAACTGCCTTCTGACGGTTCGATAAATCACGACCATTATCTTTACGGTTCGCCTAAAAAATACAAATGAGGAAAATTTTTGCCGACTCCGTTTATTGGATCGCACTTATAAACCCCGCCGATCAATGGTTTGAAAAAGCACAAAGTGTTGGCGATGATTTGGGAAATTTCCAAATTGTTACAACGGTTGAAGTTTTGACGGAAACATTAAACTTTTATGCTGACCGCGGAACAAACAAACGCGACGCGGCGGCTCGTTTGATTCGTTCAATTTTAATCAATATTGATATTGAAGTTATTCCCTCGTCAAATGAGGCTTTTCTCGATGGATTGGAACTTTACGAATCTCGGCGGGATAAAGGTTATAGTTTAACCGATTGTATTTCGATGCTGATTATGAAAAGTCTGGATTTACAGGAAATCCTGACGCACGATAATCATTTTGAACAAGAAGGTTTTACGGACTTATTATGAAAAAACACTTCTCTTTATTTACTTGCATACTATTTGTTTTGACAGGAATTTCTTGTTCAACTATGGCATCGGTGGGTGATAAATTTGATGTTAAGAACACAAAGGCGATTTTGATTAGTGTTGCAATGTCAGAGATTCATTCCTCGAAAAAAATTATCAAAGACGGCGGGCTATTGATTACTGATTCAAAAGAAATAGCAAAATATGTTGAACTTTTTGACGGAAATTCTAAAGCAGTTTCTCACGCTTGCGGTTACCATTGGCAAATAACTTTTCAAAAAGAAGGTGCGGAACAAACTGAAATTTATATTAACCAAAACTGCGAAGAATTTAATCGCTCGTCAAGAGAAATTCATAAATTCTTAAAGCCGAAATTTGATCAAATCGCTACAAAATCTGAATATTTTATTTCAAATGTAGCGATTGATGTAAACACTTCTCCGGAAGAAGCAATACAAAAATTAACGGAAAACACCAATTATAAAGTCTTTGTGTTAGATAACCTTGAGAATCGTTTTCCATCAATCGAAATCCAAGCTACAGCAATTTCAGATATTCCAGAAGATAAAAAATTATGGGATGAAGCTAAAAGGAAAAACAGCACAAAAGCTGAAAATATTTTGAGGAATGAAATAGAAAAAATACAAAGTAAATATCCAGTAGTTAAAATAGATGAAATCCAATCTCATTATAGTTCTTTTGGCGGTGGAAAGATCGAGGAAAGACCGACAGTAAGAATCAGTTTTCCAATTGGAACAAACTTGGGTGATTTTGAAAGAATTCTAAAGGAAACAATAATAAAAGATAAATATATTGCTGATACTTATACATTGCAGATTGTTAGCAAAAAAAGATTGTCGGCAATAGAAATCAAACAAATGTCTGATATGATGCCGTTTATCAAAGGCGTTTCGACTTATTAATTTCTTAATATTATGACAATCGAAGAAATAGGCAGAAATCTTCCGGCACTTTTTTGTGCGGTGCTTGTAGCGATACTTTTTATTCAATCGGGGCTTGATAAAGTTTTTGATTGGAAAGGAAATATTGAGTGGCTGACGGGACATTTTAAGGAAACATTTTTAAGCGGGATGGTTCCGATGATGGTGGCGACGATCACGGTTTTGGAAATTTTGACGGGATTTTTAAGTGCGGCTGCGATTATCTATTTTCTGGTAACAGGTTCGGTTGGGCTGATATTTTGGGCGGCGGTTCTTGGGACGGTTTCTATTTTAGCTTTGTTTTTCGGACAGAGAATTGCGAAGGATTATGAAGGTGCGGCGGTGCTTGTTCCTTATTTTATTTTGCTGATAATTATGATGTATCTGACGAATCCATTTAAAGCGTAATACGTTATACGCAATTTGTGATATGCCTTTAAATCTTTTCTTAACGAATTACGAATTACGTAAAGCGTATTACTTCCCAAGTAAATCCAAAAGTCTGTCGGGATAATCGGTCATAATTCCGTCCACGCCGATCTCAATCAGGCGTTTCATATCTTCAGTTTTATTTATTGTCCAGACGTGGACTTCGAGATTTTGTTCGTGGGCGGCTTTGACGTATTCTTTTGTAACAAATTGCAGACTGCCGATGCTTTGCGGAACTTGCAGAGCTTGCATTTTGGGCGTGTAATTATCAGCCAAACCGATTTCATATCGTGCCAAAAAGCCGCTTGCTTCAGAAGGACTGGCGGAGGTAGCAACTTCTTTGCAGTTAGTGCGGAAATCTTCTAAAATTTTATCGCTGAATGAACCGACGATGACCGAATCGCTGCGTTTGAATTCGCGGATTAAACTGCATAAATATTTTGTCGGCGATGGCGTTTCGTGTTTCGGTTCGATATTTATCTGAATTTCCGGAAAGTTCTGAAAAACTTCACGCAAGGTCGGAATTTTTATTCCTTTGCCGCGAAATGGGAAAGTTTTACCGTTGTCATTTGTCCATTTAAAACCTGCATCGAGTTTTTGGATTTCATTTAAATTCATTTCCGCAATTAAACCTTTCCCGTTGGTTGTGCGGTCAACCGATTTGTCGTGGATGACAACTAATTCGCCGTCTTTCGTCGCGTGAATATCCAATTCTAAAACATCAACGCCCAATTCAAAAGATTTTTGAAATGCCGCAAGCGTATTTTCGGGAGCAATTCCCCGTCCGCCGCGATGAGCCATAACTAAAGGTTTGTTAATTTCTTTGGTAAAAACTTTATATTCCTCCGCAGGTTTGCCGTTTAAAGTTGCCAGATAAACATAGAATGCGAAAAGAACTATAACGACAACCGAGGCAAAATATAGAATCCATTTGAATATCTTTTTCAGCACAATTTTATTTTAACTTTTGAAAAAACAATTAGCACTTCGGCAAAGCGTGAAAAAGCCGGAGAAAACATTCTTTCCGACTTCCCTGCTTAGTTTGAAAATGCTTTTATACTCTTGTTTTACTGACAATTTGCGATTGTGTTTGACCGTTTCGATATTGTGTAATTTTGTAAGTTACACGATAATTTCTGCCGTATTCACGAATCGTTCTTGTTTGGTAATAAGTTCGGACAACTTGCTGATTATAACGTTCGTTTTCATACCGGTTATTTTGGTTATTGATTTGAACACGGCTGAGCAAGCGTAAAGATTTGTCAGCGTAACTTTAGAAAATTCAGTAAGTTACAAAAACGATGAATTTGAACGAAGTAGAATTTGATATTTATGGTGTCAGCCATTTCATCTCAAACGAGCCGTCTTCATTCCATTTAAATAACGAACGGCGATTTCCTTTAACGTCTAATTCCAGACAATCAATTTCATTTATGGCAGTAGAAATTACGACAAAATTTGCCCGCCCGATCTCGCTTTCTTCTTTGGTCGGATCGCGTTCGGTGATTTCTTTTGGCATTCCGTGAGTCGGTTTTTTACTGATCTGTGTTGGTGCTTCGCCGATGTAGCAGCGACGGCTGAAAAGTGCGGTGGCGTTCCATTGTTCTTCGGCGAGTTCGTCGTCCGTGTGAATCTTCGCCACGCCTTTGATGCGGGCTTGCAGGTTCTCTTGCGTATTATAGAAAAGATATGAAACATTCGGATTTTTTTTAATCTGTTCAATCTTCGGCGAACCGATATGGGAATGAAAGGCAATTTTCGCAGGTTTTCGCCAAAACCGCCGCAAAACAACAATTCGCAGCGAAGGTGCTACGCCGTTTTCCGTTCCGAAAACCGGTGTATGAAAAGGATGTTTTCGGTCTATCACACCTAAGTCTAAATTTTTCCAGACTTTCTTAAGAATATCGCCGTGTGAAATTGGTTTATCCCAGATTGAATTCATAAGTCTATTAAGTGGTAAATGGTAAGTGGTAAGTGAAAATCTTTTATACTTACCACTTACCACTCACCACTTACCGTTTATTTCGTTTATCCCATTTTCTCGATTATAGCACTTGCAAAGTCTGCTGTTGAAGCCGTTCCGCCTAAATCTCTTGTGCGGATTTCTCCTTCTTTGAAAACGTCCATCATTGCATTTTCCATAAGGTCAGCAGCGTCGGTTTCGTCTATGTGGCGAAGCATTAAAACAGCCGAAAGCATAATCGCTGTCGGGTTTGCAATTC
>JALZKH010000153.1 GCA_030859345.1 Acidobacteriota bacterium
CCGACGTATTCAACGCCCGACGGATTGGCAAACGTCGTCAGCGCGGCGATTGAAAAGGCGATAAAAATAGACCTCTTTCATAAATAATTTTAGTGATTCAATTCAAAATTATACAATCCGGCAATCAAATTGAATCGCAATCCGAAGCGGCGACGGCGATTCCGGTATTTTTCCGCCACGATCCGAAATATCTTCAAATGCCGGATCACGTTTTCCACCACGATTCGTTTTCGTGCCAATTCGCGGTTTTCTCTCTTCTGCTGTTTGCTCAACTCTCCGCCTTTCGGTTTCTTTGTCGGTGTCTGCGAGTTTTCGTGTTCGCCTGCCAAGCCCTGATAACCGCTGTCTGCCAAACATTCGATCCGGTTATTCACCTTCAATTGGCTTTGCTTGAACAATTCAAAATCGTGCGTTTTCCCGCGTGTCTGTCTGGTGCAAATAACGCGCCTCGTTTTCTTGTCAATGACTACTTGCGACTTTATCGTGTGCCGCTTGCGCTTTCCCGAATAATATCTTTTTTGTTTTTTTTCGGACGCTCGATCACCGTTTCGGTCGCATCTACGACGATCACCTCGAAGATATTCTCACTCATCTGCAAAACCTTTTTGCCCGGCAGACGAAAATCATCACACTTTTTCAAAATATCTTCGATTTTACGGATAATCCGGCACACGGTCGGCTCACTCAATCCCCACGCGCTTAGCAATATGGAACTGTGTCCGATATTCTCTCCAATACTCAAACGTCAATAAAACTTGGTCTTCGATGCTCAAGATGGTCGGTCTGCCGGGTTTCTTCTGTGTCCGTTGGAGTTCTTCTTCGATAAAAATGCAGATATGGCGAAAAGTTTCCGGTTTAATTCCGCATAATCGTTTGAACTTTTCCGGCGACAGATGTTTTATATTTTCATAGCTCATTACTTTTATTTGAGCTATTATTTAGTTGTTGTCAAATATCACTTATGAAAGAGGTCTATTCATTGTGGTGATCGTTGAGAATCTATAACTTTTTAGCAAGAAAATTTGTTATTGTTTCAAATAGACAACTTTGTGATTTTACATCATAAATCTCAATTTGAAAAAGTTTGATTTATTTGTTTTAAGTGTGGAACAATATCGCTTTTACAATAATATTAAATATGATAGAACAAATTTTTGAAGAGTATAATGTATCTGAAACCGAGTTAAAGAATAGAATTTATGAAACGTTAAATGAAAATTACAGGCTACAGCCGAATGATATTCTTCACGATGCTCTTGAATTATTAAGCCAAAACCCATCGAGTATCGAAATTGTAAATCATTTACTGAATCCAGATTCTAAAAGATTAGATGCAGAATTAAAATCCGGGCGCATAACCGAAATGGATTTGTTGCGTTTAGCGGCTTTCTACGCCGATCTTGAATTAAACAACATCAAACTCGGACAATTACTGATCCAACAAGTTTTAAGAAAATATTTTTACCTGTTCTATGAAAATATTTTCCTTTTTATCGGTGTAATGCTTGTAGAAAAACAGCAAGTAGAAGTAGATTTTGACATAGCTTCAGTTTACGAACAACTGTTTAGCCCACCCAAAGATTTGTTTGATGTATTCGACACTTTGCGAGATACCATTTTTGCAAAATCATTATCAGATAGATTCGCATCAGATCAATCTAACAAATTTTTTGTTGAAATGATTAACCATTTTTCAAATTCACTAAATGACTATCTCGTCGAAAATGCTGCAAATGAAGCTTATGTGGCAATTTTTAGTTTAATTATGGAAGCACTTGGGAAATTTCTGATTGATGCGAATGAAGATTCAGATTTAGACGAACCAATGTATGTTGTAGAAACAAAAGATCTTCTGAAAATAATTCAAACATTCAAACAGAAAATAACAAAGGAGCGTTTAGGATTTAAGAAACGCGGAGGAAGTAAGAAAAGAGAGGGTTTTAAGTGGGTGGATGATAAAAATAAAGTTGAATTTTATGAAACAGTCGAAAACTTACCAAAGATAAAAGATAAACCTATGTGGGAATATGCTTTTTTCCAGTTGAACGAAAACGATTTTAACTACAAATACATTGATTATTTAAGAACTCAAACTGTTTTTAAAGAAGTTCCTGAAACAATTTTTAGGAAAGCAATAAATACTTGGCGTAAGTATTTAGATAGTTTCAGTAATCCGAAACAAGAAGAAAAACCTAAAGCCTTTGCTTTTGAGTATGCCCTACATTTATTAGAATTCCCGGAAACAAAGTATTCATCATTAAATAAATACTATAGTCAAGGTAGAAAGCTATCTGAAATCAATAGTTTAAGTAAAGAAAATTCAAATTAAACTTTTGAGTTTTCCTAAAAAAACTATTTTCTTGAGAAAACTCAAAAAAATAATTTGAAGGTTCTCTTTTGTGTCTGTAAGACTTTGATTTGTTGAGATTATTCTCGGCAAATCTTTTTTATTTGGGAGCAAAAAAATATGGAAAAATTGATTTTAGTTGCAGATGAGGTGGCTGAATTACTTCGGGTTGATAAGCAGCGAATTTACGAATTGGTTCGCACAAATCAAATTCCGGTAATTCGGCTTGGTGAAAGGCAATATCGTTTTTCGGCGCAAGCAATAGAGGATTTTTTGCACGGCGGCGGGACTCAAAAAGGAGGCGATAGCAATGATTCAAATGAAAGATAGAAAATCTAAATATCGCAACGCCACGACAAAAAGAAAAGCCGCATTTTGCGGATGCGGCTTTTCTCATAATTCAAAAACTTTAGATAAAGTTATGAACCCATTATTGAAAATAATACAACGAAACGAGAAAAATCGCACGGATTTTTTTCGATGGCTAAACGCGGGAGGTGATAAAAATGCTTAATCCAAAATTGAGCGACATCACACCGCTTTTAAATAATGTGAAACAGACGGGCGGCGGTTATTCTGCCCGCTGTCCTTCGCACGATGATAATAAAAATTCTTTTTCGGTCAAGGAAACGGCGGACGGTAAGATTTTATTTAACTGCTTTGCCGGATGTTCTTATCAGGACATTGTTTCGAGTTTGGACATTACATTTAGCGGTAACGGTAATCTCGGCGAAATCTCGGCATTTTATGATTATCGGGATGAAGGCGGAAATTTACTTTATCAAAATATCCGGTTCGCCGGAAAAGAATTTCGGCAAAGACATTTTGATAAGGAAGGGCGGGAAGTGTGGAATTTGAACGGTGTTCGGCGCGTTCCTTATCGGTTGACGGATTTGTTGAAATTGCCTTCGCATTACAATTTTGTGATGGCGGAAGGCGAGAAGGATGCAGATTCATTAACTAAAGCGGGTTTGGTCGCAACCAATCATAAAAATTGGCGGACGGAATTCAATTATCTTTTGAAAGGCAAAAAGGTTGTCATTTTTCAAGATCACGACCGCGCCGGAGTCGAGCAAGCCGAAAAGACGGCGCAAACAATTTGCCGTGATGCTGTTGTCGTCAAGATTGTGGATTGTTTCGCTGATAAGCCTTTGCCGGATAAACACGGCGAAGACGTTTCGGATTATCTGGCAAAGCACAGTTTTGAAGAACTTCTGGAACTCGTTAAAAATACGCCGGATTGGAAAGCTACCGTTGAAACAAATGACAAAAAAACCGACGAACGAATTTTGAAGGTTGTTCGGATGGCGGATGTAAAAACCGAAGAAATCAAATGGCTTTGGAAACCGTTTATTCCGATTGGTGAATTTACGATTCTTGAAGGAATTGAGGGACTCGGCAAAAGTTGGACGTGCTGTGCAATTGCCTATGCGGTTGCCGACGGGAAAAAGTTGCCGTTTAGCGACAGCGAACCGATTGAACCGGGAAATGTTTTGATGCTCTCGGCTGAGGATTCGATTTCTCATACGGTTAAGCCGCGTCTGTTGGCGATGAATGCAAATCTTGAAAGCATTTATGCGATTGACGAGGTTTTTTCATTCGGCGATTTGAAGGATTTGATTAGATTTGAAGCGGTTGTCGCTGAATATGAACCGCGTCTGATTATTATTGATCCCGTATTTTCATATACGGGCGGAAAGGATTTGAATCAGGAATCTTCCAGTCGTCCGATTGCTCAAAAACTAATCGAGATCGCTCAGAAATTTGAATGTGCGATCATCGGCGTTCGGCACATCGGAAAATCAAAAGGCAACGGCGATGCGCGAGCCGCCGGACTCGGAAGCATCTCTTGGCGAGCGGCAGCGCGTTCGGTCTTGATGGTCGGTAAAGATGAAGAAACGGGTGAAATTGGCATTGTTCATACTAAATCGAATCTTGCCGAAAAATCTAAAACTGCCGTCGGTTTTGAAATTCGCAACGGTCAGTTTTT
>JALZKH010000161.1 GCA_030859345.1 Acidobacteriota bacterium
ATCGTTGAAGGGATTTTGATCTTTGCCGAACCGCGAGTTTTGAGTCTTTTGGATGTCCGTGTTTTTGTTGACACGCCGGACGATCTGCGTTTTATACGCCGCTTAAAACGCGATATTGCCGAACGTGGTCGCACAACCGAATCCGTCATCGAGCAGTATTTTGCAACCGTCCGCCCGATGCACTTTGAATTTGTCGAGCCTTCAAAAAGAAACGCCGATATAATTATTCCTGAAGGCGGCAACCCGGAAGTCGGAGTCGAATTTTTGTGCGGGAAGATTCGGGAAGAACTAAAAAAAGTAAAAAGTAAAAAGTAAAAAGTAAAAATTGATGGCATTAAATCAGGAAAAATTAATAGAAGCGGCGAAGGAAGTGAGGGAAAATGCGTTTGCTCCTTATTCAAACTTTAAGGTTGGTGCGTCGGTTTTGACGAAAGGCGGGGAAGTTTATACGGGTTGCAATGTTGAATCTGCAACCTATGGTTTGACGGTTTGTGCCGAAAGAGTCGCTATTTGGAAAGCCGTTTCCGAAGGTGAAAAAGATTTTTCGCACATTGTGATTGTTGCCGATACGCTGAATTTAACGCCGCCGTGCGGGGCTTGTCGGCAGATAATTTGGGAATTTTGCGGCGATATTCCCGTAACTTTAGCGAATCTGCAAGGCGACACGGAAACTTTTCAAATGGAGGAACTTTTGCCGCGGGCTTTTGATACGAAATTTTTAGCTTAGAAGTGTTTGCTTTTGCGTGAAAAAGTGTTGTAAATTTCTTTATGAAAAAGTTAAAAAATTTATTTGCAGTTTTATTTCTTTTTGTTTTTTCTTTAAATCTTTTTGCTCAAACAAATCCTATAAAATCCAAAAACACATCTGATTTGAAAGCTGATCTGTTGATCGTCAGCGGAATGATCGTAACGATGGATAAAGAGCGGCGTGTGATCGAAGACGGTGCGGTTGCGGTTAAAGACGGCAAAATTTTGTTTGTTGGAAAACGAAGCGATGTTCCGCAAGATTTAAAGGCAAAACAAACGATTAACGCACAGGGAAAAGTTATTATTCCCGGTCTGATAAATACGCACACGCATATTCCTATGACGATGTTTCGGGGAATTGTGGACGATCTGGATTTGCAGGAATGGCTGACGAAATATATTTTTCCGGCGGAAGCGAAAAATGTTAACGAAAATCTGGTGCGTGTCGGGACTCGACTTGGTTTGGCGGAAATGATTCGCGGCGGGACGACGACGTTTTGCGATATGTATTATTTTGAAGATGCGGTTGCCGATGAAACCGCAAAGGCGGGAGTTCGCGGGGTTTTGGGCGAAACGATCATAGATTTTCCCGCACCTGATAATAAAACAAACGAACAGGCGATGAATTACACGGAAAATTTTCTCAAAAAATGGCAAAATCATCCGCTGATTGTTCCGGCAGTTGCACCGCACGCTCCTTACACGGTTTCCGAAGAACACTTACAATCCGCCAGCAATTTAGCAAAAAAATACAACGCTCCGCTCGTGATTCACTTAGCTGAAGCACAGACGGAAACGGATTTTGTAATGAAGGAAAAAGGAATGCGTCCGATTGAATATGTGGAAAAAATCGGATTTTTTACCGATAAAACTATCGCGGCTCACGTTATTCAGGCGAATGAAAAAGAACTCGAAATCTTGAAAAAATATAATGTCGGAATTGCACACAATCCGCAGTCGAATATGAAACTTGCGGCGGGCGTTGCACCCGTTCCACTAATGCTGAAGAAAAATCTGGCATTAGGTTTGGGAACGGACGGTGCGGCATCGAATAATGATTTGAATTTGTGGGAAGAAATGGACACGGCGGCGAAACTTCACAAAGTTTTCTCAAATGACCCGAAGGTTGTTTCGGCAGAAGAAGCATTTATGATGGCGACAATCGGCGGAGCGAGAGCTTTGCATCTGGAAGAAAAAATTGGCTCGATTGAAGCGGGAAAACTTGCCGATATTGCGATCGTTGATTTTGAAGGACTTCATCAAACGCCTTTTTATAATATCTATTCGCAACTCGTTTATGCGACAAAAGCATCTGATGTCAATACGGTTATTATCAACGGGCAAATTATAATGCTCAATAAAAACTTGATTACTTTGAACGAAAAGAGTATAAAAAAAGACGTAACCACTTTCCGTAACCAAATCATTAAAAGTTTAACGAATTAAGTAAATATTATAGAACCGATAAGCAAACGTAATTGCAAACTTGCTGACTGTGTTTTTGAAAAGCATAATATATTGATATTTACGGGCTTTTCCGCAGCAAACTTTATATTTTAATTTTCTATTTTATTTTGATTATTTTATGTTTTGGAATTTTTTTCACGGGAAAGTTTAGTTAGCAAAAAGAGAGGACCGGGAGAATCCAAATATGCCGCTAAAATTTTATAAAGTCTTTATTTCATTTTTATTTATTTTCATATTTTCAATAAATTCAATTGCTCAAACTTCAAGCGAAACCACATCAGCGGACGTTATGCGTGAGCGTATCTCGAAGGCAAAAGCCTATCTGGTCGTAAAAAATTATACTGCGGCAATCTACGAACTTGAAAATATTAAACGCGAAACCAAAGATTCAACGCTCAATCGTGTTTTGAACGTGCTTATGATTCACACATATCTTGAGCAGGGCGATTACAAAAAGGCACAGGATTTTCTAAAAGAATTTCATAATTCCAAACAGGCAGATGCGGCGGCGGATTATTTTGCCGTTGCGGGGCAGGTTGTCAGCGTTGCCAAAAAACAACTCGAACGCTATCAGGCTTTGGGCTTGAGCGTTTCGGACAGAAATCTTCCGTTGGTTGCTTCGACCGATATTGAAGGTATGCGGAACACGCTCGAACTCGTTGTCGAACAATCGAGAGAACTCAGTAAAAATAAACAGTCTTCGGCAAATGCTTATGCACTTTTGGAAGAAACCGGCGTGATCAGAGCAAATCTTGCCAAAGATGATTACGACTCAAAACGCTGGAAAGATCAGGTTTCCGACGCACGTGAACAAATGGTCGGTTCGAGAAGCGTAATCGTTAATGCAACTGCCTCAAAACCCGTCGAGAAACCTGCTGCCGAAACAGTTGCCTTAGATGATTTGAAAGAAAATATCGTGGAAGCAAAAACAAATAATGCAAATGATATTGCTAAACCCGGCGATAATATAGCTGCATTAAAACCCGTTACAAATAATTCCAAATCCGCCTCATTCGATGAGACAAAACCGGTAAAAAAAGTTGAGCAGAAATCTGACAAACCGAGACCCGAAGTTAAAAGAGAAAATCTCGCCGATGAAAATGTAGTTAAAGAAAGTAAAATTCCAAGTGAGAAAGAAACGGTTGCCGAAAAGAAAAACACAACCAAACCCGATTCAAATGTAAAAGAGGAAGAAACGAAAAATCCAAACCAATCGGACGAAGTTTCCGCAAAGAAAGTTATTATCGTAACTTCCGATAAAAAAACAGACACGAACGAACCGCTGTCAGTCGGCTCATTGATCGCTTATGCGACACAAAAAGTAAATCCCGTTTATCCGACAACCGCCCGCAGTATGCGTATGACGGGAGTTGTGAAAGTCGAGGTGATGATTGACGAAGACGGCGAGGTGGCGGCGGTGGAAAATACCGAAGGTCCCGCAATGCTCAGACGTGCGGCACAGGATGCAGTCAAAAAATGGAAGTTCAAACCTTTTGTCCGCGACGGTCAACCCGTTAGAGCGACGGGATTTGTTAGTTTTAATTTTAGTTTGTAAAAGAAAACCAAATGAACTAATTTTAAGCGGCAACTTTTTTGACAAAGTTGTCGCCTAATAGTTTTAAAGCGACAATAAATGAAGCGACATAAAATAAATCGTAGGGCAGCGGCTTGTGCCTGCCCAATGAGCCGAAAGGCGAAAAAAAACGTGATAATCTAAATATTCGTCAATAATTAAATATTTTTCGCTATCGCTCATGGGCAGGCACAAGACCATGCCCCTACGATTTTTGCTACGTTCTCAATTTTTGACTTACAAGGAAAAAACCTATGTTTTGGAAGATTTTAATTGTAAATTTATTCTTATTCTCAATGACAACCTTTGCACAAACAATGCCGCCGCTAGAAAAAGGCGTTTCGCAAACTCTGGCGAAATGGCGGGCGGCGAATTATTCGGATGTTCGTTATAAATTAAACTTGACCATCGAGAAAAAAGCACCGACTTTGAAAGGTTCGATTGAAGTCAATGTGAAACTGAAAACGGAAAATGGAAAATTAAATCCGATAATTCTTGACTGGCGAAAAATCAAAGGACACAAACAACTTTCTAAAATCTCGAATGTTTCGGTCAATGGAAAAACTGCGAAGTTTGAAGAATCGAACGAACATCTCATATTCAAAGAAAACATTAAAACGGGCGAAAACATTATCAAACTCGATTTTGAATCACCGATCTTAACTTCGGGCGGAGCGATCACACGCTACATTGATAAAGAAGACGGTGCGGAATATATCTATTCGCTTTTCGTCCCATCCGACGCAAGCACGGCGTTTCCCGTTTTTGACCAACCTGATTTGAAGGCTCGGTTTCAACTAAATTTAGCGTATCCAAAAAACTGGCAAGCAGTTTCAAATGCAAAAAAGTCTGGCTATGTGAATGGTTGTGGAGCAAGTGCCGTCGAATTCAATGTAGATACAGGAAAAGTCATTCGAAGTATTAATTCTGAATGTCTCGAAAGGTTAAGTTTTGAAGAAACAAAACCTATCAGCACATACGTTTTTGCATTTGCGGCGGGAGAGTTTGTAGAATTTGAAGATAAACAAAGTGCAATGCCGAGCAAATTATACGTTCGCAAATCGCAAGCGGCGAAACTAAAAAATGCGAACGAACGGAGTGCGGACACTCATGTCCGCACGATTGCAAAGCAATCGAAAAAATCGTCCGATGAAGGAAATCAAGTTTTAGCCCAATCTACAAATGCGGACAGGAGTGTCCGCACTCCCGTCGAAGAAGTTTTTCGGCTGAATCGGGAATCTATTAAATATTTGGAAGATTATTTTGATTACAAATTTCCTTTTCCGAAATACGATCTGGTTTTGATTCCCGAATTTCCGTTTGGCGGGATGGAACACGCGGGGGCGACATTTTTGCGGGAGAGTTCGGTTATTTTTCCGACCGAACCGACTGCCAATAATTATATTTCGCGGGCAAATCTGATATTTCACGAAAACGCTCATCAATGGTTTGGCGATACGGTAACGATGAAATGGTTTGACGACCTGTGGCTCAAAGAAGGCTTTGCGACATTTATGGCTTACAAGGCGATGGAAAAAGTTCTGCCCGAATATAATGCGTGGAAAGTTTTCTACGAACGCACCAAACCGCTCGCCTATCAAACCGACGTAACACGCGGCACAACGCCGATCTATCAGGAAATCCCGAACCTAAACTCCGCCAAATCCGCTTACGGAAACATCGTCTATCAAAAAGCACCGGGATTCCTTAGACAAGCCGAATTTTACTTAGGCGAAAAAGAATTCCAAACGGCAGTTCGTGCATTTTTGAAAAAACACGAATTCGCAAATGCAGAATGGTCGGATTTGGTTGATGAATTTGAAAATTCAAGTGGGAAAAAATTAAAGGAATGGGCAGCTATTTGGGTGAAACAGCGTGGAGTTCCAATTATTCGTGTTGAATATAATGATGCAGATATTCTAACACAAGGATTAATAGGTTTTACTAAAGATGATAAGCCGTTAATCATTACATTGAAACAATCTAACTTATTAAATGAAGATGAAACTTGGAAGTTAAAAACAAAATTATTTATTAAAGTTGAAGGCGAAGATAAGCCAAGAATTTATAATCAAGATATTCCGATAAATTCAGAGGGTGGGCAAAATTTTATTCTTACACCAGTTGGAAAAAATTCTAATGTGTTTATTTTCCCAAACTACCAAGATTACGGCTACGGAATTTTTCTGCTTGATGAGAAAAGCAAAAAATACATACTCGAAAATATCCAGAATGAAAAAGATGATTTTCTGCGTTCGATGATGTGGGGAAGTTTGTGGGATTCGGTTAGATTTGCCGAACTCGCTCCCGTTGATTATGTTTCGCTGGCAATAAAAAACATCGGCGTTGAAGAAGACGTTTCGACAATAAGTTCGATCTTGGGCAGAGTTGACATGGCGTTCACATATTACCTGAGCGACGCACAGAAGGCGGAAATCGCCCCGAAACTCGAAAAACTTTTGATTGACAAAATGCAGACGGCAAAAACGGAAGGTGAGCGAATTACATTTTATCGGGCGTTTTTAGGAATCGCTTCAAGCGACAATGCAAAGGGAATTTTGAAAGATATTTTGAATAATAAATTTCAAATTTCAAATTTCAAACTAAGAACTAAAGACAAATTCGACATCGTTACGAAATTGATAATTTTAGGTGATAAAGACGCTCCGAAACTTTTAGCCGAATTAGAAAAAACAGAAACCGACGATGCGGCAAAGCGTTATGCTTACGCGGCAAAGGCGGGATTTGCGACGGCGGAGAACAAGGCGAAATTTTACAACGATTTTGTCAATAATAAAGAAATTGCCGAAAACTGGATAGACGAAGCGGTTGGAGTTTGGAACGCTCCCGAACATTCGGAATTAACTTTGCCGTATCTCGAAAAAGCCTTGGCGGAATTGCCGAATCTGAAACAAAACCGCAAGATATTTTTCGTCAACGGCTGGCTCGCATCATTCATCGGCGGACAAAAAAGCGTTGCGGCGTTGGAAATAGTAAATAAATTCTTAAAAGACAATCCGAATTTAGATATTGATTTGCAAAGAAAAATTCTGGAGCGTTTGGACGGTTTGGAACGAGCGGTTAAAATTCGTGAAAAATACGGAAAATAATTTGATAAAAATATGGCAAAAAATATAAAAGAATTATTTGATCTAACGGGAAAGACAGCGATTGTTACAGGCGGTTCGCGTGGAATCGGTAAGGAATTTGCCGAAGGTTTAGCGGAAGCAGGAGCATATTTAATGCTTTGTGCAAGGCGTGAGGAATGGCTTACCGAAACGGTTGAAGAATTTCGCGGGAAAGACTTTCACGTTCACGGCAGAACTTGCGATGTTTCAAATGCCGAAGATGTGCAAGCGGTTGTAGATGAAACGGTTAAGCATTTTGGGAAGATTGATATTTTGGTAAATAATGCGGGAATCTCGTGGGGAGCAATGCCGGAAGAGATGCCGATTGAAAAATGGCAAAAGGTAATTGATGTAAATCTGACCAGATGCTTTTTGTTTGCTCAAGCGGTTGGAAGAGAAATGTTAAAACACAAAAGCGGTTCGATCATAAATATCGCCTCAATTTCGGGGATAACTTCATCTGCAAATGGACCATTTTATGCCGGATATGTTGCGAGTAAAGCGGGGTTGATCGGCTTAACACGCGAACTTGCCGCAAGTTGGGGACGCAAGGGAATTCGTGTAAATGCAATCGCACCGGGATTTTTTCATTCACGTCTTGCTGATGCTGTCATTGATCTCTACGAAAGCACGATACAAGAAAACAATCCGATTCCACGCATCGGCAACGAAGGCGAACTTAAAGGGACAGCGGTTTTCCTCGCTTCGGATGCTTCGAGTTATATCACAGGACAAACAATTATTGTTGACGGCGGAATGACAATCTGATTTTGGGTTTTGGATTAGAAATCTATTAAACATCTGAGTTTATCTGTGATAATCTGTGGTAAAAAAAACTGATAGTAGAAAAAACTTATGGAAAATTCCGCAACTTCATTAAATTTGGCATCAATTATAGAACATCACGCACGGCTGACACCAAAAAAGGAAGCGGTGATCTTTGGCGAAACCCGAATTAATTACGGAACGCTGAATACGATGGCAAATCGCGTGGCAAATGCTTTGAGCGAAATGGGAATCGGCAAGGGCGATAAGGTCGCTTTGAGTTGTCCGAATCTGCCGTATTTTCCGATTGTTTATTATGGAATTTTGAAAGCGGGTGCGGTTGTCGTGCCTTTGAATGTTTTGTTTAAGCCTCGTGAGATCAAATATCATCTGGAAGATTCCGATGCCAAAGCGGTTTTTGTATTTGAAGGCACGGACGAATTGCCAATGGCGAAAAATGCCAAAGAGGCGTTTGATGAAGTTGATGCCTGCGAAAATTTGATCGTGATGTGCAAAGAACCTTCGCAAAATTCACCGCTTGCAGGGCATAAAACTTTGACGCAGATCACTTTTGAGTCTTCGGATAAATTTGAAACTGTTCCGACAAAACCCGATGATACTTGTTTGATTTTATACACTTCCGGCACGACGGGAACGCCGAAAGGTGCGGAGTTGACGCACTCAAACATTTATTTTAATGCAATCGTCGCTTTTAATCTGCACGTTCCGGGGTTGAATTATTCGGATGGTGTGCAGAAAACTTGTTTGATAACTCTGCCGCTTTTTCACACGACAGGAATGACCGCACAGATGAATGCTCAGATGTTTGGCGGACATCGCATCGTTTTGCAGCCGAGATTTGAAGCAAAATCGGCACTGGAAGTTTTCAAAACCGAAAACATAAATTTCTGGACGGGCGTTCCGACGATGTATTGGGCGATTCTTAAATATGTTGAGGAAAACTCGATTGACGTAACGCCTTATGCTGAATCTATGGAAATTTTAAGTTCCGGCGGTGCGGCGATGCCCGTTGAAGTTATGCGTGAATTTCAAGACAAATTCAATTGCCGAATTTTGGAAGGTTATGGTTTAAGCGAAACTTCGCCGATCTCGACATTTAATCATCCGAATGTCGAGTCAATTCCGGGAACTGTCGGTCAAGCAATTTTTGGTGTTGAAGTAAAATGCGTTGATGATGACGACAACGAAGTCCTGCGTGGGGAGCGGGGCGAAGTCGTAATGCGTGGACATAACATTATGAAAGGCTATTACAAACGCCCCGAAGAAACCGCCGAAGCATTCAAAAACGGTTGGTTTCACTCCGGCGACATCGGAATAATGGACGAAAACGGCATCCTCGCAATTGTTGACCGCAAAAAAGAAATGATCTTACGCGGCGGGTATAATATTTATCCGCGAGAACTCGAAGAAGTAATTATGACGCACGAAGCCGTGTCATTAGTTGCTGTTCTCGGTGTTCCCGATGATCGTCTGGGCGAGGAAGTAAAAGCCTTCGTCGTCAAAAAACAAGGTACGGATATGACCGAAGAAGCATTTATAAATTGGTGCAAAGAACAGTTTGCAATGAATAAATATCCACGCTCCGTCGAATTCCGCGACGAATTACCGCTTGGCGGAACGGGCAAGATTTTGAAGCGTGCGTTGAAAGAAGAAATAAGCGGTTAGCGATGAACTGTAAGCAGTTTTGTTATTTTGATAATTGGTAAATGTTCAATGATAAATGTAAAAGTTTTATTTTTCGGTGCAACTGCGGATTCGGTTGGTGAAAGGGAAGTTGAGATTTCGTTTGATGAAAAAACGAATGCGACGAATGCTCTTGACAAAATCTTTGCCGAATTTCCAAATCTGCAAAAAAATCACGACAAAAAATCTCTGCATTTTTCCATTAATCAGGAATATGCAAACGGTAATGAGATAATCAATGATGGTGATGAATTAGCTGTTTTTACTGCCGTTAGTGGAGGGTAATTCAAACAGGATAGACAGGATATGCAGGATAAAAAAACAAAAAAATCCTGTTTATCTTGTCCATCCTGTTTTAAAATTATGACTGACTTCTTTGAAATTACTAAAAAACCTTTAGACATCGGCGAAATCGCCCGTCGCATCGTTTTGCCCGAATGCGGTGCGACGGTAACTTTGGACGGTTATGTTCGGCAATTTACAAAAGGGCGTGAAACGGAATATCTTGTTTACGAGGGCTATGAACCGATGGCTTTGAAGGAAATGGAAAAACTCATCAAAGCCGCCCACGAAAAATTTGACATCGCCAATGTCGGAATAGTTCACCGAATCGGTAAACTGGAAATCGGAGAAACGAGCGTTGTCATTTCAGTATCTTCACCGCACCGCCGAGCCGCTTTTGAAGCGTGCGAATGGCTTATCAAAGAATTAAAACGCACCGTACCGATATGGAAAAAAGAAGTCTATGCCGACGGCGAAGTTTGGGTTGAGGGCGATAATTTAGTGGAAAATGGATAGTGGAAAATGGAAAATGTGTTTTGTTAACAAAATTCAATTAGATTTGTAACGAGTAAAATATTTTCCGTTTTCCGTTTTCCGTTTTCCATTAATCAGATTAATTCACCGCAAAACTAATTTTTACAACCGCCGTTACGTCTTTGTAAATCGTTGAGGTGTCGTTAATTCCATAGTCGGAAACTTCCGTCGAATCCGCCGCCGTTATCTGCATTACGCCCATACGTGCCGAGCGAACTGTGCCGATTTTGTTTCCCGTGCTGGCGGCGATTTGTTCGGCACGTTCTTTTGCATCCTGAGCCGCTTCGCCGAGCAGGGAAACTTTTAGATTGCTGAGTTTTGTGTAGTTATACTGCGGCGGACTCGATTCCAGCAGAATTCCCTGATTGATAAGTTCGGTTGCTTCGCGGGCAACTTTGGCGACTTTAAGAACCTCTTTTGAACGCACATCAACGGTCTGTTTTAAAGAATATCCCGTAATATCCGAATTCTCATTCCCGTTTTCATCCCGCCCGTGCAGAGTTTGCGAAGAGATCGAAGAAACCGTAATGTCATTTTCCGGTATGCCTTTTTCGATCAGATATTTTTTTATTCGCGGTATATTTTCCGTTAATTCCTTGTAAGCATCGGCAAGTGTCGCCGACTGATATGAAACTCCCGCACTCCACGAAACCAGATCGGATGTAATTTGTTTCTTTGCTGAACCCGTAACTTCCACCGCTTCGTTGCTGTCTTTTTTACTCGTATAAGACCAGCCCAAAATTATAGATGAAATAACCAAACCGATTGCCAAAGCCAAGCCGGTGTTAAATAAATGTTTGTGTTTTTCTCCGTTCATTAATTGCTGCCTCCTTTCTAAGTTTGGTTAATTAAACAGCAAAACAGATTAATTTTATACGATGCTCATCACGCCAGATGCGTGTGGACAGCCACAAAGACCGAAAGTGTCAGTATCAGTTAAGAGTTTATAATTAGAGAAGTTTGAAGAAATGAGTTATTTAATTTCCGCTTTTGCTTCTTCAACTAATTTATCAAAATGATTTTCCAGATTTTCATTTACGCCACGCATTCCATTGACGACTCTTTCGCCCCACTCAACATATTCAAGCCGACGTTCTTTAGACCAGCCATCGGGCGGATTTTCCATCACATCTCTGATATTGCTGATCTTGTCGCAGATTTTTAATTGTTTAGCTTCAGTTGATAAATTGGGTGCGTGTTCGACTTGTTTTTGTTTGCGTTCAGATTTGGACAAGGATTTATCGTCGGTAACTTCCATCACGATTGAAGCGACCTTTTCGCCGAATTTTTCAGCAATTTCTTCGCGTGTCGCATCCGTGTCTTCAACCGTATCGTGCAGAAGTGCGGCGATCAGAGTGTTGTCATCTTCTACTTTTCCAACATTTACGAGTAAATTTACAACTTCCAAAGGATGATTGATATAAGGTGCTTCGTCTTTTCCTTTGCGAGTTTGTCCGATGTGTTTTTTGGCGGCGAAAGTTGCGGCTTTTACAAAATTTCCGAGATTTTTCATAAGTCTATGGTAACTTAATTAAATCTTTTACAAAAGAGAAATCACGCTTTGAATTGCTGAAATCTCCGTAAACTTTTTGATTGGTGATTATCAAATATGACGGATACCAAAGCGGGAGCAGAGGCATATCTTCGCTAATAATATCTTGTGCATCTTGGTAAAAAGATTTAGCCTTTGAAGTGTCCAGTTCTTGCATTGCACTATTTAATAAATCATCAACTTTTTTGTTTTTATAACGACTGCGGTTTCGGGAATACTTTTGATCATTTGGAATTTCGCTCGAAGCAAAAAGGTCGTGCAGAAAACGCGGGTCTTGATTTCCTCCAACCCATCTTCCAATAGAAAGTTGATATTTTCCTGAATGCACTCGACTTATAATCGTTTGGAATTCATCTGGTTCAACTTTTATCGGCAAACCAATTTCCATTAAATGATTTTTAATATTTTCAGCTATTTTGATACTTTCTTGAGAACCATTTGCAACATTTATAACAATGGGTTTTATATCAAACATTCCATCTTTATTTTCATCTTTAAACCCAGCTTCTTTTAAAAGATTTTTAGCTTTAACTTGGTCAAAATTATATTTCGTTCCGGCTGAATATGCCCAAGATTCTTTGGGTAAAATGGAGTGAGCAATTTCCGCATTTCCATTTAGCAAATTGTCAATAATGCCTTCTCTGTCAATTGCATAAGCGATTGCCTGCCGCACTTTTTTATTGTTTAGCGGATAAGTTTGTGTATTAAACGCAAGATAATTAACGCTATTATCATTTTGAAAGTTAATTTTCACATTTTTATCAGGCTTAAAATTTTCAATCTCTTCAAGCGTAAAATCATCAGAGTCTATAAAAATATCCAGTTTATTTGATTTTATATCTGAAATTACGTTTTTCTTTTCAATTTTAAATTTGATTTGCAGATTAGAAATTGACGGAACGCCTTGCCAGTAATTTTTATTAGCTTTTAATTCAAGAATTCCTTTTTCATTATCGAATTTAACAAATTTATAAGCACCTGTTCCGATGGGCAGTTTTGCATCATCTTCTAAAGAAATACTGCCTTTTGCAACAATTGGAATAGTGTTTAGATAATTTAAAATTGGATTTATATTTGAGGATTTATTTATGAATAAATGAACGGTTCGTGAGTCTGGAGTTTTGATACTTGAGATTATGGATATTCGCTTGTCTCCAACAGATTCATAAAATATCGAAGATTTAGCCCAATCGTTTGATAATAAGGCTTCTAATGTGTATTTGACATCAGCCGATGTTAAAATTTCTGTATTTTGAAAGGGAATATTATCATAAAGAACAAACTCAATAATTTTGCCATTATTTAGAATATTAATTTCTTTTGCCAGTTCGCCGACATATTCTAAATTGTTGTTTCTCTTAACGAGAGAATTATACATCAACGGTCTGATGGCTTCGGAATTAGAATCAACTAATACCGAACTGATCGGATTAATTGTAGAAAGTCTGCCGCTAATTCCTATCGTTAAAGAGTCCGCTGATTTTGCTGGCTTTTTGTCGGTTTCTTGAGAATATATTACGGCACACAGCAAAACCAAAATTAGCGACAGGCGAATTGAGTTTCTCGTGAGCATAAGTTTTAATTTTTAGGGCTATTTAATTACTTCAATTTCCAGAGATTGCTGACCCGAAATTATAAAATCGGCAGGTGCGATTTCCTGTTCAAATAAAACAGTTTCGACCGTTGGTTTTATGCCGCCTGTCGTGCGGTTCGTGTTCAGCGTCGCAAGAACTGAAGGCGGCAGATTGGGCAATTCGTTTGAACCGATGATTGCTCCTTTAGTGATTCGATATGTTTGCACATAGAGGCGGTCATTCTTTTTCAGATCGTTGATTTTTGTGATAAGTTCGCTCAGATCATTCGGGACAAATTGCTGTGAAGCCGATCTTGCCTGGATGGAATCTCCGTCGCCGATGACAACCATAAGTTTTCCGGTCGGCGTGTCAACGGGAATTTTGACGGGAATTCTTTGCGTCATAATTCTGCCGGAATCGGTGCGGACAAATGCTTGTACTTCGATCTCATCGCCTGCCCGGACTTCCGTTTTACTGAGTGCAATGCGTTCTAAAACGCCTGAGTTACTTCCGTCAAAAGTATTTAAATTTAAGGTGATTCCGCTGATGTCTAAATCATCAAAACGGCTTTGCATCAGGTTTGCAACGGGAACTACCATTGAATACGAGGTCATACGGGCGGCAGATTGTCCGGCATATCGCCGCTCAATTTTTATTGAATCGTGTCCTTTGATTTTGATTTCGCCGTCGAGTTCGATCATCAGATCGCCGATTCCTCTTTCATTCGCAAGCACGGCTTCCGAAATGCCGATATTCAGCAAAAGCGGCGTTAAAACTTCATCATTAGCGATTTCAAAATTTAAAGTTTCCTTTTGATTTCGGCTGGTTGTCAGATTTATTTTGACTGGAATCATTTTCGGGGCTGTGCCGAGTTTTCCAAAAACTCCGGTAGCTCGATCCTGCGTCATTGCACCGACCATCGAATTCGGAACGGCTAATTTAAATGAATTATTAAGATTCGGCACAACCGTTATAACGCTCGATTCGCTCATCGGCAGATCGGCAGAACCGAGAGATAAAAACGGATGTCCGAAGGCATAGATTTTTTCGCCGTCGCGGAATGTAACCGTCCCGCTCGCCGCCATTGAATAATCGCCGCGGGCTAATTGCATCGTTACAGATGTTCCGCCGAGCAAAGTTTTACCATCGGCTTTTTTTAATGTTGTAATTTTTGAAGCACCGCCGACCGCCGCAACGGGAAGTAATCCTAACCGCATTAATTGCGGAGCAAACTGATTCAACGTCGTTTGCGAAAAACCGCTGAAACTTACCGGCGTAGCTATCGGCTGAAAGGTTTGTCCCATCACCGCGTTAAGTGCGGAATTTGCATCCGCTCCCGCCGCAATCGAACTTGAAACTGCTGATTTGCCCGAAAATTCGGGTGTCCAATTTGTTGCAGCCAATTCGCCGAATGAAAATCTTCGCGGAGTTTTGGCACGCGGAGCGATATTTTGATTATTCTCAAAGATCGAAATCATTTGCTCGACGGGCGTGATTCCGCAGATGGCTTCTTTTGAAAAAGGAAAACTATATGAAATTGCTCCGACGAGTTTGCCGTCAATATAAACGGGTGAGCCGCTCATTCCCGCAAAAACCTTTGTCCGCTCGGCTTCGCCGCCGGAGATTTTACCGATAATCAAATCCTGTTTCGGTCCGACAGCACCGGGCAGAACGCCTAAGATTTCGACATCGAACGGCTCGGCTTGAGTTCCGCGAAAAACCGTCCAGGCTTTTCCTTTTTGTCCTTCTTTTACTTGGGAAAGAGGAAAAAATTGTGTGTTGGCGGATGTTATCGGAGTATCTTCATAATTGGTTTTAACCATATTTTGTCCAAAAATGCTTAAACAAAATGAAAAGATAATCAGGGATGCGGCAAAAAATTTAATTTTCATATATTAAAACTCTTCCTTTTTAAACTATAAATATGGTAACATTTTATGTAACTTACCGAAAGTTTTTTCATAAACTTGTATTTTAAGAAGCCGAAAATAAGTTTCAAGTTGTATTATGTAATCCCCTTAAGTAATCTTCCGAAAAATATCATAAAAATATAAACTGTAAGAATTATGTCAAGGAATACACGCCTTTTTAAAAGTATTTATCGGCTATTGCTTCCCGTTATCGTCTTAATTATTTTAGCGTTCGTGGCTGCGTCAATTTGGTTTATTCACATTTCAGCAAATCCGCCGAAAGCCTCATATCTTGTAACGCCCGAAAAATACGGTCAACTCAGCACAAGAGCCGCTCAAGTTACAGACGAGAATTGGCAAAATGCGGACGGCACAAACTCCCGCGGCTGGCTTTTGCGTGGAAATAATAATGCTCCGGCAGTAGTTTTGCTGCATCGCTACGGTGCAGACCGTTCTTATGTTTTAAATCTCGGAGTTAAATTAAATGAATTAACAAATTTCACGGTTTTAATGCCGGACCTGCGTGGGCATGGTGAAAAACCATCGGTTCAAGACACATCTTTCGGCGGTTGTGAAAGGCAGGATACGATTTCCGCTATTAAATTTCTCAGGAATGTAAAAAATGCCGATAAAGAAACTCTGGTCGGGAAAAATATAGGAATTTACGGCGTAGAACTCGGTGCGTTAGTCGGACTTTCTATTGCCGCCAAAGACGAAAGCGTAAAGGCTTTGGTTTTGGATTCAGTTCCGTCAGGATCAAATCATTTATTAACTTCCGTATTTAAAGAGCATTATCCTTTCGCAAGTTTTATTACTGCAAGAATGGCTGAAGGCGGAAGTTATTTATATTTTGCAGGCGGATGTTCTGAAAGACAATCCGCGTGTGAACTGGCAAAATCGCTCACCAACAGAAATGTTATGCTGCTTGCGGGGGCTGATGCAACGCATTTTCAAACCACGACTTCAAATTTGAGCAGTTGTTTTCCCACACAGACAAAGGTTACGGCAAACACGAATCTTAATCCGTCCGGTTTCGGAATAACGCAGGCTTCATCAGAGCAATCTAATTCTTACGAACAAAAAGTGATTTATTTCTTCAAAGAGTCGCTTTCTGATTAAGATGAAAAATAGTTGATATAAATATAATTTTTACAGATCAATATCAATCTTCTTATTAGCGTGTCCGTTTGTGCGTGAGATTTTGTTGATTTTTGCACTTTCTTCAACTTGTTTTACGGATTGTTTGAGAATGTCTCTCAGCCTTTCGAGTCTTTGGGAAGTTGAACGCATTTCGAGCATTTTGTATTTCAAACCTCTGTCGAGATTAAAGGCGGCGGATACCAGAAAAGATAATTGTTCGGGTTCGGCTTGCGGAATTTTAGGAAAATCTCCACGCTGTCCGCTCAATTTATGTGCGGCTTTGGCAACTCGTTCAAAAAGTGCAAAAACTTCATTTGCCAAAGGATTTAAGATACTTTCGTCTTCCTCATCGTCTTCAAAAAATTCGACATCGCCAACTAAATAATCCGTATTTTCATTAACATAATCAATCAGCCTAAAACGGATCAGTCCCGTCGTCAAAATATTTGAGCGACCATCTTCGAGCAATTGTTTCTCACGGATTTCCGCAACGCATCCGACAGTTCCCGGTTCGGGTTTTTCAATAAAAGATTCCTGCGGATCGAAAAGCGATACACCGAACATATTATTGCTTAACTCAATATCTTCCAGCATTTTCTGATAACGCGGCTCAAAAATATGCAGCGGCAAAAGTTCATAAGGCAGCAAAACCAACGGCAGAGGAAATAACGGCAGATGCTTTATGCCAAGAATTTTTTCGGATGCTTCGCTCATAGTTAATATAATGGTAAGTGGTAAGTGATAAATTAGTGGTCAACGGTAAACGGTAAGTGGTAAGTGAAATAAAATGTGTATTTTATCAGTTATACATTTCTCACAAATTCGTTTCTATTAACTTACCACTTACCACTTACCGTTGACCACTAGAAACTAGTACAATGTAATCTTAGTTTTTAGATATTACTTTTTCATAGTGGCGTTTTAGTTTTGTTCTTGCTTTATCAACTGTAAATTGCCACTTTGCTTTTATTTCAAGTTTATTTCGTTCTTTGACAA
>JALZKH010000169.1 GCA_030859345.1 Acidobacteriota bacterium
AAAGTAGAAACAAAAACAAATCATTTTGCGTTGAAAACAAAATTATATATCAACGCCCTACAATCAGCCGCAGAAACCTTACGGGAAATGAATCCGATTCAATTCTCCGCGTAAGGTGAGTTACTAATAAAAAAATATATATGATAAATACAATGAGAGGGAAAAATGTATAATCTGAAAAATAAAAAATCATCCTTACACTCCGTCAACTCCTTAGTGCTTAAATTATGGTGTCCAAGAATACTACAATAATTAAAAAAGGAGCAAGAAATTAAACATTCTCGCCCCTTTTAGAAATTTTAACGATGAGTTATCTGTTTTCCGCCAGTAATTCGTAATTGCCCATCTCACGATTGTAAGCGTCCAAAGCTCCGACCGAATCTGAAGTTGCGTCGAGCATTTGTTTGGTCATTGAGATTGAATCGGAAAGCTGTTCAAAATCAAGCAGAGAGAATTTTTCGGGCGTGGACATCGTTACGATCTCGTCGTTTAAGTAACCGAAGAAATTCTCGATTGACTGGAGTTGTCCTTCAACCAGTTTGACGCTTCTTTCGAGTTCATCAAACGAAGCCAGACGGCGTTTGAGAATTTCAACATTCGTTTGCTGGATGCGTCTTGTTTTTTCGTCTTCGGAATCTTCCGCCGCACGGAATGCCTGTGCAAGTTGATTATGAACTGCTTGACGATTAATGGATTTTAGATGTTGTTTTCTGCGTCTATAAATATCGAGCAGGTCAACGAAATCTTCCCAACGCCGATCGAGAGTTTGCAGATTGGTTGGAATTTCTTTTGCACCGGAGAATTTTTTGTAATTTTCCTGAATTTTATTTTTTTGCCAACGCAGATAATCAACCGCCTCACGTTCACGCGGGCTGAAAGATTTTATCATTTTCTCGCGTTGTGATTTGTTTAGTGTCTTTAATCTATGACGTTCACGATCCTGGACAAGTTTCCGGTATGACGGCAAATTCGGCACGATCATCACGTAAGCGATTTCAAAAATTATCGCAACCAGCAAAGGAATAAAACTCTGAGTATAAGCTGCCGCCACGGCAAAACCCGCCAGCCCCCAAAAATTTACCGGTTCTTTTAAGGATTCTTTGGCGTATGAAGAATTAAATTTTTCTATTGATTGTTGATACTTTGCTAAATCTGCCATAGAAATTATTTTTGCTTTTTTTTCAGTTTCTCCAATTCCGCTCTCAAGCGTTTATTTTCTGATTCCAATTCTTCGGTTTTCGTTGCAAGTTCCTGAGTTTCTTCCACAAGTTCTCAATATATTAATAAAAAATTTCAGTTTTCTAATTAAAAATTTCAAATTAGTTCTCTGATTTATTGAGACTGCACTTTTTTAATTATTATTTGCATCCTTCAACATTTCTTCGGCTTCGGTTAAAAGTTGATCGGGTGATTTTTCTTCGTTTGAATCATTAGATATTTCATCATCGCCGGACGAAATTTGTTTTTTATCATTGCTCGAACCTTCACCCAGCAAACCCATTTCTTGTTTATAAGAAAGCAGTTTGTCCTGCAATTGAATATCCATCGCTTCGCGTTCGATGTCCTGCATTTTGTTGTCAACCGAGGAAGTTCCGAGTTGGAGCTTGGCTTCGGCGGCGGCAACGCGGCGGTCAATTTTCTCACGCATTTCGTTAAATGTTGAAGAATCATCGCCGATTTCAAATGATTCCATTGTTTGAGCCAGCTGCTCCTGCAATTTGGCTTGTTTTGAAGCACTTATCAACTGCATCGCTTCCGCCGTCCGCTGCTTCATATTGACGACATAATTATCGCGTGCTTTCAGGGCTTGCTTGGAAGCATTGGCGGCATATTCAAGTTGGGCATTGGTTTTTTCCAAATCAACCTGTGCCTGTTGCAATTGCCCGATATACGCGGTTGCAATATCGTCACGTCCCAGTTTTACAGAGGCTTTGATTTTTGAATCGAGGTCAACAACCTGCTCCTGAAGCCGTTCATTATTCTTTTTCAACAAACGCTCGGTTGCCATCACCTGTGCCACCGAATTATTGAGTTCGGGAACTCTGTCCCGCATATCCCGCACGGTTTGCTGTAAGACCATTTCGGGGTTTTCAATTTTATCCAAAGCCGCTCCGGTTCCGGCTCGAAACATTCTTTTTAATCTTTGCCACAATCCCATTTTCTATTTTCCGCTCCTAAAAAATTTTGTCAATCCAACTTTATTCTCAAAATACTTTACGATAAATCACCGCTAATGTTGCAAATATCAAAGTAAAGTATAACAGGAAAAACGGCTGATTTAACAGTAAATATCAAAAGATTTTTAATTTTCAACCGAAAACCGCATTTCTTTTAATTGTAAAAGTATTTTACCTTATAAAGCTATGAACATTAAACTCAAAAAAAAGATAAGCGAACTTGAAGCTGAAATTATTAAGAATCATCAACATGATATAAAACTTTTCGAGCAATTAAATAATGCTCAGAGCAATTTGGGAATCTTAGATGATGGACGACCCTTCGCACCGTTTTTGCGTCCGTGCTTTGTAACCCGCGAAAAATACGACGAAATTTCTCACGCCGCTGAAACTCTCTGGCAAGCATTTGAGCGAATGACGTTTGCGGCTTTTGAAAATGAAGAAATTATGCGGGAATTAGATTTGACCGTAACGGAAGAACGTCTAGCGAGGATTGATCCCGGTTATAAAGGCGTTTGTCATTCAAGCCGTTTAGACACTTTTCTGCACGGCGATAATTTCAAGTTCCTCGAATACAATGCCGAAACTCCCGCCGGAATTATTGACCAGATGCAGATCGAGAAAGTTTTATTTCAAATTCCCGAAGTTCGGGAATTTTTGGGAAATAATAAACATTTCCGCCCGAAACCGCACGAGAAATTGCTTGATGCTTTGATCGAAGGTTACAGAGATTTCGGCGGTGAAAAAGAAACTCCGAACATTGCGATTGTTGATTGGAAAGATGTGGCAACGTCTTCGGAGTTTGTTGTTTTGAAAGAATACTTTGAATCAAAAGGTCATAAATGTTCAATAATTGATCCGCACGATCTTGATTACAACGGTGAATTCTTACACGCCGGAGATTTTCAAATTGACATATTTTATAAGCGTGTTTTGATTCACGAATTTCTTGAAAAATTTGGCGAAGATAATCCGCTCGTTAATGCTTATCGGGATGGAAATGTATTTATGGCAAATTCTTTTCGCACAAAGATTCCGCACAAAAAAGCGAGTTTTGCGATTGCCAGCGATGAAAAATTTCACCACATTTTTACCGACGAACAGCTCGAAATAATTAAAAAACACATCCCCTGGACGCGGCGGGTTAGAGAAATGAAAACCAAGGATTTTGACGGAAACGAAATTGATCTGATCGAACATATCCGAAAAAATCGAGATGAATATATCTTAAAACCAAACGACGATTACGGCGGACACGGAATTGTTTTCGGTTGGGAAAGTTCGGCAAGCGTTTGGGAAACGGCAATTGCAAAGGCTTTGCAGGAATCTTTTGTCGTGCAGAAAAAGGTTGAGATTGAAAAAATTGATTTTCTGACTTATGACGAAGAGAAAATTTTCTCGGAAAAATTACTCGTTGATTTTGATCCGTTCCTTTTTCGCGGCAGGGTGGAAGGCGGACTTATTCGTTTATCATCATCATCATTAGTAAATGTCGCGGCGGGCGGCGGTGAAACGGCTTTGGTGGTGATTGATTAAATTGTTTGTCGAGAAAATATAGATTTATGAATTTAGATATTGTAAAATCTGTTAATGATGTTCCGATTCGCCTTACTGATGAGCGTTGGTTTGAACATATTCTTTCAGAGCATCCTTATATGAGTCGTTTTTATGAAGATGTTTTGGGAACTATTGAAAATCCTGAATTTGTCTTGCGAGGTTATCAAGGTTCAAAAATGGCTGTGAAAAATGTCGGGCGAAAGCAATGGCTTCACGTTATTTACAGGGAAATAAACAAAAATGACGGTTTTATAATTTCGGCGTATTTAAAACCCGGATTAGATAGAAACAAAATTATATGGCAATTGGACTTATAGAAAATAAAGTTACCGAATGGCTCGAATTGGTTGATAAACGCTTAGAGATTCCGAGAAATTATTTGCAGATTAATTATCAATCTGATGCAGATTTATTATTTATTAAATTTACGGACAGCGAAACGACTTATAGTGACGACGATATGGATATTGGAGTGATTTATAATTATGATGCAGATGATAAACTCGTTAGCATCGAAGTTTTAGACCTTTACGGCGTATATGTTTAATAATTTTTCGTGGAATTATTTGTATAAGGTTGGAATTTTTATTCCAGCCTTTTTTTATTTGCAAGATTTAAAAATTACCTCGTTCTTAAAATCAGACAGATTGCATACTTGTTGCATCTTAAAAAGTAAAGATAGTTTGAAATATAAGTTTTGTGTAAAATGAAAGCGAAAAATCTGACTATTTATTCACAAAAAACATTTCAACCTACGCCGACAGGGAAAAATATAAAAATGAAAAAAACGATTTCTTGGCTATTATTTGTCAGCATTTATTTGAGTTCGATTGCTCCGCTCGCACAGCAGACGCACGCACAGGTTTTGGAGAAGACGAGAGAAACCAGAATGAAGGATTTGCCCGATGGATTAAAATTTAGTTTGAACGAAGGCACGGAAGGAGCGGAAAACCGCGAGAAAACTCCGCCTGCAAATGCCGATAAACTTTCGGAGAATGAAACTTCCAGTTTGTTGCAGAGAATTCCGAAAATTAAAACGGAAGACGCTGACAAAACTGATTTTGCGAAGCGTGTCGGAAGTCTACCCGCACCGAAAACGGGCAAGAAAATTCCCGTAAAATTCCCCGCTGATGAAAGCAATGACAGACCGAATATAAATAACAGCCAAACTTTAGAAGTCGTCAGATTTTCGCCCGAAGGCGATGTTGAACTTGCTCCCGATCTGAGCGTTACGTTTTCGCATCCGATGGTTGCTGTAACTTCGCAGGAAGGTGCGGCGGCGACTGTTCCTGTGCAATTAACACCGAATGCCGAAGGAAAATGGCGTTGGTTGGGGACGAAAACTTTGATGTTCGATACTACAAAGCGTTTTCGTATGGCAACGAAATATACGGCACGAATTCCGGCGGGAACGAAAGCGGCGACGGGACAGGTTTTGAATAAAGATGTAGTTTGGACTTTCACAACTCCGCCGCCGAAGATGCTGCAAAATTATCCGTCGAATAATGCGACGACAAAACGTGATGAACTGATGTTTGTTGCCTTTGATCAGGAAATTAATCCGAAAGCCGTGATCGAAACGATCTCCGTTACTTCAAACGGCAAACGCATTCCGATTTGCCTTGCAACCGACGAAGAATTAAAAAATGAAAGCATTCAGTATTACATAAAACAAGCTCAACCGAATCGTTGGCTGGCGTTTCGTGCCGTCAATTCAAACGGTGGAACTGAAGATGCTTTGCCTGCCGATTCGACGATTCAGATTACGATAAATAAAGGAACACCATCTGCCGAAGGACCGCTCACAACTACCGAAGCACAATCGTTCAGTTTTAAAACTTACGGTGCAATGAAATTTATTTTAGGAAATTGCGGTTATCAGAATAATAAAGAATGTTCGCCGTTTGAAAATTGGGTTTTGCGATTTACAAATCAAATTGATACGAAAACTTTTGATAAATCAATGATAAAAATCTCACCTGCCGTTGAGGGATTAAATATTTATCCAAGCGGAAATAATATATACATAGAGGGCGTAAAAAAAGGTCGCACGACTTATACAGTGACGGTTGACGATTCATTAAAAGATATTTACGAACAAAATTTGCAGGAACCCGCTAAAGCGATAATTAAAACGGGTTCTGCACCCGCGACGCTTTATGCACAGGGCGGAACGATGGTCGTGCTTGATCCGACGACGAAAAAACCTTCGTATTCGGTTTATTCGACAAATCAGCCGTCGGCGACGGTCAAAGTTTATAAAGTCGAGCCGAAAGATTGGTCGCAGTTTCAGGGATTTTTGCAGCGTCGAAATTATGACGACGATAAAAAAGCTGCGATGCCCGGAACTTTGGTGAGCAATCAACTGGTCAATCTCGAAAAGAAACCTGATGAAATGGTCGAAACCCGCATAGATTTATCAAAATTTATGAACGGCGGTTTCGGCAATGTCGTGCTTGATATTACGCCGACAGTAAAACGCGATAAATATGACCGCACACGAATCGTAACTTGGGTTCAGTCAACGAATATCGGATTAGACGCTTTTGTTGATTCGCAGGAATTAGTTGGATTTGCGACAGATTTGCGGACAGGAAAACCGCTTGCGAATGTTCAACTTTCTATTTATCCAAACGGAAAAGAAGTAAGTAGCAACCAAAAAATTAAAGAAGAAGAAAGTTATCTTTCGCAGGCTTGGGATTGGGTTTGGAGTTGGGGTGAAACTGCCGATAAGGAAATTGGTTCGTTTGACGAACACGGCAGAGTTGTCGAAACGGAAACGGTTGAAAAAGCACAATCGAATGTTACGCCCGCGAATGGAATTTTGCGTCTGCCTCTGCCGACAAATGCGGCGAATCAGCCTAATTT
>JALZKH010000008.1 GCA_030859345.1 Acidobacteriota bacterium
TTATCTATCTGTTGGCGATAATGGATTGGCATTCACGGTTTGTCATCGCCCACGAAGTATCGAATTCATTGGAGGTCGGCGGCTTTATAAATTGTTTGAAACGGGCGTTGGAGGCGGCACAACCGGAGATATTCAATTCGGATCAAGGCAGTCAGTTCACTTCGATTCAATGGCTCGAAGTGCTGCAGGAAAACGGGATACAAATAAGTATGGACGGACGCGGCAGATGTTTTGACAATATCATGGTAGAAAGATTGTGGAGGAGCGTGAAATATGAGGAAGTATATTTGAAGGATTACCAAGACGCTTGGGAAGCCGCCGATGGCTTAGAAACATATTTTTCTTTTTACAATTTTGAGCGACCACATCAGTCGCTCTCGAATCGGACACCGGCGGAAGTGTATAGAAAAGAATTGAAAATCAAATTAAAACAGGAGAAAAAAAACCGGAGATTTTTAGCTAATCAAATTCCACCTTAAAAAAGTGCATTTGCTGTCTAGACAATGGGGTTCACTTTATTATATGAATCAAAAGTCAACAACAAAGCCTATGATTGGACGGGTCCATCCATAGGTAAAAAAATTGACCTCTCGAAACTGAAAAATCAAGAAAATATAACATTATCCAGCAATGCAAAAAATAATTTAATAATGATTGTTCATGCTGATCCATTATGCAAAATGAGTCAGGTAACGGTGGAAAATATGAAAAATTTACAAGCAGAAGCAATAAATAATAATATTGATTATGTATTAGTTTCTTTCCACCCTGAGCAATCATCAAAGCAATTATCAAGTTATTTCGTTAATAAATTCGGATTAAAAGTTGATACATATACAGTAGAACCGTCAAATGATGACATATTTTTGTCTTTGAAAAATCTTGTCTCTCCAACACATCTTTTAGTTACCAAGTCAGGAACAATTCTTAACAAATTTCCCGGAAGCAGTTATGTAAAAGAGGATCGGGATGAAATGATGGAAGAAATCAGAGGTAAAATGTTAGATGTTAAAGCCACATATAATGGTAAAAACTAAAGAGTTATAATAATTTCAATTTTAGTCAAATTCCTTACTGCACACTGCTACTGTCTTACCACCAACTTCTTATTGTTCCGTTATTCCATCAAAATTTGCCAGAGAAACGACAATATCATCAATTGTTCTAAGCCGCAGACCTAAATTTGGAATGTTGTTTGTCAGAATTGAAAAGACGAATTTTTCGCCGGATTTTGATGTAACGTAACCGGAAAGGGCTGAAACTTGATCGAGCGTACCGGTTTTTCCGCGGGCATTTGCTTCGGCAGTTGTGCCCTTAAAGCGGTTTTTTAGAGTTCCGTCAACTCCGCCGATTGTCAGGGCGTTTTGCCACGCAAGCGAATAACGATTTGCCGCCATATATTTAAAAAGCATCGCGGCGGAATTCGGCGTAATTAAATTGTGCCGCGACAAACCGCTGGCATCATATTGCACAACGCTGTCGGTTGGCACGCCCGCTTTTCGCAAAACATCCTGCACAACTTCAATTCCTTTTTGTTCACTGGTTTTTGTCGTATCCGCCCGATTGACCGTTTCGCCCAATGCACGCAAGATCAATTCCGTGTAAAGATTTTGACTCGGTTTCATTGTCTTTTGTGCAATAAAATCCAAAGACGGCGATTGCAGATTTGTAATTTCGGTATAATTTTCAACGGGCAAAGGAACACCATTTCGTTCCTGCAAATTTATTGCTTTTGCATCGCCGCGAATGCTTACGCCTTTTAATTGCAGGCGTTGTTTAAGAATCTCGACAAACAACTCGGCAGGTCTTGAAACAGTGACCGAACCTGAAAAACCGCCGTCATTTGCGGGCATTGTGCCTGAGATTTCCAGAGTATTCTGTCCGAGAAGTTTTGTAACTTTTAATTGTCTTTTTGTTCCGGCTGAAACGGTGTTTGATTTGTTAATTATTTTAAATAAGCGATTTGCAGGTAAAACCTGAACGACCAGCGGCGAACCGACTGAACTTGGCGAGATTTTCAGATCAACCGCGTTATCATTTATCGAGAGCGAGGAAATTTCCGCACCGTAATACCATTGCAGATCGTCCCATTCCCAACCAACAGGAATCGGCTCAGTATTAAAATAAGTCTCATCGCCGACAATGCTTCCTTCAATTTTTTTGACACCGGCTTCGACAATTTTTTGTGCCAGTAAATCAATTCCCAGATAATAATCGCCGTTGTTAAATGCGGTTGAAATACCCGGATCACCGCGTCCGTAAATTATCAGATCGCCGCCAATCGTGCCGTTTTCATCAGGCTTTGCATTTGTGTAAACGCTTGTTACAAAACGAAAATCGGGCGAAAGTTTATCGAGTGCGGCGGCAACCGTGAAACTTTTCATATTCGATGCGGGCATAAAATAATTTTCCGCGTTTCGTTCATAAATCGTTTTGCCTGTTGTTATGGAAATTATTTTCACGCCGACCTGTCCGCGTCGGAGCAACGGATTGGCAAGTGTCATCGCAATTTTCGTTTGCAGAAATGAAACGGTCTGCGTAGCGGGAGTCGGCGAAGCATTCGGCGTTGGAGTAGCAGTCGGCGACGGAGTCGGATTTGTGATTATAACCCGTGGATTGGGGGTCGGTGTTTGGGCGTTTGAATTAAAATTCAGCCCGAAACCGAAGAAAGCCAGAACAAAAATTGCTGTAAATTTTGCGGTCAAAAATTCTTTTTTCATCAGATTTATCTTACGGAAAAGTTTTTGAGAATCAACCGAAGAAAGCAGTCGGCGGTAGGCAGTAAATAAAAAATGGATAATGTAAAAAGCGGCATCTTGCCGATTCTTCACATTATCCATTTTCCGTTTTCAATTATTCATTAACTCACTATTTTTTACCAATAATAATATCGAGATCGGTTTGCGGAACATTCAGATCGAGCATTACTTCATTCATCTCACGCGAAATTTTCATATTTTCGACCATTTTTGCATAAACTTGTTTGTCTTTGCCTTTCATTCCGCCCAAGAATCCTTTGCCGACCATTTTAAGTCCCAACAGCATTTCTTCCAGACTTTCGGCTTGGGAAGTTTGCGAAGTTTTTGCCATTACCGAAACGGAAGTTATATTACCCGCAACATCCATCGAGCCTTGAATCTGGCGGATCGAATTGAGATTTGCTCCGACTTCGTCATTATCCATACCGACGTATTGCGACAAACCGTTCGGTAAAATCATTCCTACATTTGCTATTGCAGTTTGTTTTCTGTCAAGCAAACTTAAAACTTCATTGCTGATTCGCGGCGAATTCCCGATTGTTGCTTTAACTCTCGCAACCGAACCGATAGCAACCGTATTGCTGTCATAAGCCGTTATAGCGATTTCTTTTGAAAGATGCTTGAACATTTTATCCAACACTTTATCGCCCATTGAATTATTATTTTTATTTTTTGCTTTATTTTTGTCTATAACTTCTTTCGGCGAGAAAATATAGATGGTGCGGCTGCCGAATTTTTCGGCTTTATATTTTCCGTTTGAAGCTAATTTGGCAACGGCGACGAGTGCTTTTGAATCCATCGTTCCGCGTGCCAGAATTACGGGTTCAAGTTCAACCTTGTTGGCGGCAATTTTGTTGCTTTTAATACCGACCGCGACTTCCGTGAATTGTCTTAGGTCAAGACCTGTTTTGCCTTTTAATTCATCAAGTTTGCTGTTGATCTTCTCAAGCATCGGCTGATTTGAAGATAAAATCTGCGGCAGTGCCTGATTCAAAAATCTTTCAGAATCAAAAACGATCACGCCGTCCGATTCGGGAAGAAGCACCGCTAATTGACCCGAACTTTTCGTGTCGGCGGAAACCGCAAATCCAATACCGCTTGCGACAAATGCAAGCAAACCCAGAATAATAATAATCTTTTTCGTCATAATACAAACCTCTTAAATTTATTTAGATATAAAAAATTGCCACGCAGCTTTAAAGATGATTTAAAGCACCCAAATAGTTGGCTTGCGTTTTATTAATTCGAGATAATCTAATCATCTTTTACAACTTCAAACTCAAAACGCAATTCCTTCCCGCGAAAAATAAAACTCAGATAATGCTCCCAGAATTTTCGCAAGAAACGGAACTTCGGCGATTTTTGGTCAAGATTTACAAAAAACTCGATTCCCAAAGCACGCCACAAATTCGCCAGCGAAACATAAGTTTTCAAAGGCTTTAGTTTCACATCCGTATAAAAATCAAAATTCTGTTTGCCGGCAATAAATGTATTAAATGAATAACAGTTAAAATGATTTCTGTGCGTCGGATCGGTTGCCCAATCGGGGTTTGTGTAATGCGGCGTAAGAAGTTTTATCGTCCCGCCGTTTTTTGTAATCCGGTAAAGTTCCCCGATAAAAGCCATCACATCCGGGATATGCTCGATGGCGTGGCTGGAAACGATCAAATCAAATTCATTGTCTGCAAACGGATAGGGAACTTCGCCGAGGTCGTGAATCACGTCCGCTCCCGTGCGTGGATTATTATCCAAGCCAATCGCACCTTCGTATTTATTTGTTCCGCATCCGACATCGAGAATTTTCACAGTTTGTAAATGGTAAATGGTAAATGGTAAATGGTAAATGGCGGAATGGATTTTTAGCGGCTATCGGTTTGGATTTTTTGCAAATTCGGTTGTTTCACAACGCGGACAGATCAAAGTTTTTTGTTCGGAATCCGTCCATTTTGCCATTGCTTTATTGGAAAGATCGGGATTTTTACTTTCTGCTTCGCCTTCTCTCATCAGGCGTGATTTTTCTTCATTTACAGTTTTTAAATCCTTTTCGCAATTTTTGCAAATCCAGCCGAAACCTTCATTGTAAAAATTATTCAGTTCAACTTTTTTCATAAAACAAAACTAGATTGGCATAAAATAAAACACAGAAAAAGTTAATTTTCTGTGTTTTTCAGTAATCGCAAATTGCAAATTGCAAATACCCATAATTATCTATTCCGGCGGGTCTGCGGATTGTCGGGAGTCGGCAAAAGTTTGACCGGAATGCTTAGTGTCCGACCTTCACGAAAGACGCTGAGATTTACCGTTTCACCGATTTTCTTTTTATCGAGATAACGATAAAGGTCATCAAGATCGGTTAATTGCACATTATCAATTGATTGGACAATATCGCCTAAAATTATGCCGTTCCTGTCTCTTGAAAGTCCGCGAAGTCCAGCCCGTTCAATCGAACTTCCGGCTAAAACATTGCGGATCAGCAAGCCTTTATCAAGCGGCAAATCTATGCCTTTCGAAGTCAATTCCTCAATGTTTAGAAAATTTGCTCCGAGTTTCGGACGATTTACCTGACCAAATTCGATCAATTGCGGAACGATACGTTTTGCCGTGTTGACGGGAATTGCAAAACCGACTCCGGCGGAAGCTCCCGAAGGTGATAAAATCTGCGAGTTGATGCCGATCATCTGACCGAATTTGTTGAGCAAAGGACCGCCCGAATTTCCGGGATTAATCGAAGCATCCGTTTGAATTGCCGCATCAATCGGACGATCGTTTCTCGCTCTGATCGGACGTTCCAAACCGGAAATAACTCCCGTCGTCAAAGTTCTGTCTAAACCGAAAGGATTGCCGATGGCGAGAACTTTTTGCCCGACAATCAAATTGTTGGAATCTCCCAAAGGTATAACCGTTAAACCTTCACGCGGCGGAGTTATTTTAATAATCGCCAAATCCGTATCGGGATCGCCGCCGACATAAGTTGCGGGATAAACTTTTTTGCCGCCGAAACTTACCGTAAGTTTTGCAGAACCTTCAACCACGTGATAATTCGTTAGAATATGTCCGCTATTGTCAATCACCGAACCTGAACCGTTTCCTTTCTGTTCAAATTGCTGACCGTAAAAATTTTCAACCGTTTCACTTGTCGTAATAAAAGCAACGCCGGGCGACAAAGATTTATAAACTTCGATGTTATTTTGTTCGTCGCTGACCGCCGAAGGATTATTAATTCCCGCCGCTTTTTCTGCAAAAACGACATTCTGATTCTTTTCAATCTGAAAAGCACTAGTCAAACTGCTGATATTGTTAAAAAATATAACCAAACCGACTGCCGCAAATGCCGTAACCAAACCCAATAAAATAATCTGCCGGGCAGATAACTGATAAACTGCTTTTTGCTTCATAATTGCCGTCCTCTCAATATAAAATGTATGAACCTGTATGATGCAGATTCCTTGAAAATTCGTTGCCGTATAAAAATTTACGGGTAGAAACCGTTTTTTGTTCCAGGTTCAATCATATTAAATTCTTTTTTATTTTGTTAAATATAAAAATGCTTCACCGAAATTCGAGCAAAGCATTTTTATAAATCTAAAATTACTCTTTGATTATCACATATTCTTTTACATATTGACGCAGTTTATCACGATGATTTTTCAGATACTCGGCGTGGTCTTGAGCAATTCCCTGATCGGGGAGTGCCATCAGAATATACGCTTCAAGCAATCCTTTTGTATCCAGTTCGATAAGCGTTTCAATTTGTTCATTAAGTTTTGTGCCTTTTGATTTTAAATCTTTAGCCATTCTGACAACACTGCGAAATGCTTCCGCTTCTTCTTTCAAAGTGTGGCGGTATTCTTTTTCATTCGGGAAGTTTTTTGCAAATTCCTTATCTTTCCAAACAACTCTGGTCGCCGTGTAACTCAACCACGCCGCCGAACCGTCTTCGGTTGGGCTGATGCTGATGGTGGTTTTCGGTTTGCCGTTTTCAACCGATTCCTTTATCGGCACATCAATTCTCGGATGACCTAATCTTGCGTCGGTTGCTTCCGCCCATTGACTGATTCCCGCAACGGCAAAACGGCTGTAAGGTTCGACGATAAATGCCTCAATATAACGGTCGCGTGCCGCATCATATTTTTTCTGCCGCATCAGAGGAGTTGCCGAATAGCGGTAAGCCGTTTCGATATTCGGATCAATGGCGATAGCTTTTTGATACCATATTTCGGCTTTATCAAATTCCTCTTTCCACAAATACATATCGCCCGTAAATAAAGCGGCAAAATAAATTTTCGGATCAAGTTCCAACGCTTTACCGTAAAGTTTTATAGCTTCGTCATAATTTCCCTTGGTAAAAGCTCTTTCACCCTCAATCATCATATTTTCAGCTCCGGCATTTTTTGAAAATTTAGGTGGAAGACTTCCGTCCGGCGGAATTGATTCGATAAAGCTATCAATTACACTTATATCTGAACCTAATGACTTTGCTTTGAGCAATGCTTTACGGGCATTAATACGCATTTTCATTGCCTCGGTCTTGTTTATTGTCGTCTGAGCTTTGGCAAGCAATGTAAAGCCGTAATAAAAACTGACATCCGCATCTTCCGGCAATTCGATAACTAATGTTTCAAGTATCGGCAGGGCTTCGAGATATTTATCCTGCTTAATTAATTCAAAGGCTTTTTTTCTTTCCGATGCAATTTCGGCGGGAGTTTGAGCATTTGTCAGATTAGTCGTGAAGATTGTTAAAATGAGAAATACCGACAAGTATAATCCGATTTTTTTCAGGTTTTTATTAAGTTTCATAAGTTTTTAACTCCATTTTTTTTAATTAATATCAAGTTTAAGAATTATACGGAAAATTTAGAAGTTCTAAACAAACAGAGCAAAAACTTCATTTGAATAAACAAAACCTTTTCGTGTCAACCGCAAAAAATCTTCCGAAGATTTGATCAATCCCATTTCTTCAAAACGCCTAAGTTCATCAGTGTATTCGTCCATTAAGTTTATACCAAATTTTTTCTCGAATTCGTATAAATTTAATCCCTTTGCAAGACGTAAATTAAGAAACGCAAACTCCGCCGAAAGTTGCTTTTCCGATAAATCATCAATTTCGACAACCGCCGATTCGCCGTTTTCGACCAACGAAACATAATTTTTCGTATCGCGTTCATTCGACCAGCGTTTGTTAATTCCATCAAAAGAATGAGCCGAAACGCCAAACCCGAAAACGGGTTCGCACAACCAGTATTTATTATTATGTTTTGATTCAAAACCAGTTCTCGCAAAATTGGAAATCTCATATTGCTCAAAACCTTTCGCCCGGACTTTTTCGATCATCATTTCATACATTTCACCCGCCAAATCTTCATCCGGCAAAGGCTGACGTTCTGAGCGAATCTGTTCCGCCAGCGGAGTTTCTTCGTGAACTTCCAGAAGATAAAGCGAAAGATGTTCGGGATTCATATTTAACGCTTCATCTAAATTCTTTTCCCAATCTTTCAAACTCTGATTCGGCAAACCGCCGATCAGATCAAACGAAATATTTTCAAAATTCGCCTGTCGCAAAAGTTCAAAAGTCTTCCTCGCATCATCCGCATCGTGTCCGCGTGCGAGTATTTTCAAAGCCCGATCATCAAAAGTCTGCACGCCGAAACTCGCCCGATTTACACCCAGAGATTTAAAATCCAACAACTTTTCAAGCGAAACCGTCGCCGGATTCATCTCCAATGTAAATTCGATATTTTCATCAAATTCAAATTTCCGATAAATTACTTTTAAGATTTTCTCAAGTTGTTTTGCGGTCAAAAGAGAAGGAGTGCCGCCACCAAAATAAATTGTTTCAACGTAATTCGTAATTCGTAATTCGTAATTCGTAATTTCTGAAATTAAAGCATTTACATATCTTTCAACCGCATCATTATTGCGATAAACATCAGTCGCAAAATCGCAGTAAGAACAACGCGATTTGCAAAATGGGATGTGTATGTAAATTCCTGCTTTACTCATTGTTTGGAATTTTATTAATTTGTTGCCAATGCGAAAAAGCCGCTTGATGATTTTGGTCATCAGCGGCTTCAATGGCAATTAAATATCCTGCATCTAAAAAAAGCGTTTTCATTTTTTAATACAAATAATCATCAAGGTTTTCCGATGCGTCATTTACTCCAACATCCACGGGACTTTTGCCGATATTAAAAATACTGTCTTTTTTACCGTTTGATTTATGAGATTTTTCTTTTCCTTGAAACTGCAAAAATTTTACATAGTCACTAACTTTTTTTACTTGCGATTTGTCTAGTGTATTTATATCTTCCAAAACTTTTTCTTTAACACTCATAACAATTTCCTCATTTCTATTCTACACTAAGTTGTTCTTCAAGCGAATTTTTCCAAGCGTCTTGCAAATCGGCAACTTTTGCATTTATCTCTTCTTTGCCATTCACTTTGATTTTTAAATCTTCTCCTGTAACTTTTCCGATAACTTCAAATGGACAATCGCCGATTGCTTCTTTTACTTTGTCAAGATTTTCTTCCGAGAATGTTACTAGAATTCTTGATGGCGATTCGCTGAAAAGTTGAGTTGTTACGTCAAAATTCTCATCGTTTAACTCAATTTCCGCACCGTTTGATTTGTCGTTTAATGACGAAAAACATTGTTCGGCGATGGCAACTGCAATTCCGCCGTCGGAGCAGTCGTGGGCGGAATTTATTAAACATTCAGCATTTAATTTTAAGCAAGTATCCTGAACTTTTTTCTCTAAATGCAGATCAATTTTTGGAACTTCGCCGATTTCGATGAGTTCGTTTGTTGTATAACCGAGAATTGTTTGAGCATATTCGCTGACGGATAAATCGTCATTTGTCGTTCCCAAAAGTGCGATTATGTCGCCTTCATTTTTAAAACCCTGCGTGATGATTTTTTTCGTGTCTTCGATAAGTCCGACCATTCCGATTGTTGGTGTCGGCAAAACACCGTCGCCGTCGGTTTCGTTATAAAATGAAACATTTCCCGAAATGACGGGCGTTTCAAACATTTCGCACGCTTCTTTTATTCCGTCAATTGTTTCCGAAAATGCCCACATAATTTTCGGGCGTTCGGGCGAAGCGAAGTTTAAGCAATTCGTTACGGCAATCGGTTTTCCGCCAACGCAGACGTTATTTCGAGCCGCTTCCGCCACAGTCAATTTCGCACCTTCCTTCGGATTAACCGCCGAAAATCTGCCGTTTCCGTCCAGACACATCGAAATTGCCCGACGAGTTTCCTTCACCCGAACAACCGACGCATCCGCACCGGGCAAAACCGCCGTATTTGTGCGAACCATATGATCGTATTGCTCATAAACAAAATGTTTCGAGCAAATATTTGGCGATTCAAGCAAACGCCGCAAAACGTCGTTGCAGTTCAAAGTTCCGTGTTTAGCGTTCAGAGTTTTTTGCTTTTTTTCCAACTCTGAACTCTGAACTCCAAACTCTGAACTCTGCGGAGCAGCCATCGGGCGATTATAAAGCGGTGCAGATTCCGTCAATTTATCAACCGGCATATCCGCCATCAATTCGTTATGATGATAGATTTTTAAGCGGTTTCCTTCGACGACTTTGCCGATAACGACTGCATCCAAATCCCATTTATTGAAAATCTCGATGAGTTCTTTTTCACGACCTTTTTTCGCAACAATGAGCATTCTTTCTTGAGATTCGCTCAATAACATTTCATAAGCGGTCATTTCGGTTTCACGTTGCGGAACATCGTCCAGATAAAGTTCTAAACCATTTCCCGCACGATCCGCCATTTCAACCGAAGACGAAGTTAAACCCGCCGCTCCCATATCCTGAATTCCTTCAATCGCTCCCGAACGCATTGCTTCCAGACACGCTTCAAGCAAAAGTTTTTCAAGAAACGGATCACCGACCTGCACCGTCGGACGTTTTTCCAACGCTTCATCATCAAACTCCGCCGAAGCCATCGTCGCCCCGTGAATTCCGTCGCGTCCGGTTTTCGCCCCGACATACATCACGGGATTTCCAACACCCGATGCCTTCCCGAAGAAAATCTGATCTTCGCGGACAATTCCGAGTGCAAAAGCATTTACCAAAGGATTCAAATTATACGCTTCATCAAAAACGACTTCGCCGCCGATTGTCGGCACGCCGAAACAATTTCCGTAATGTGCGATTCCTTCGACAACGCCTTTTAAAATTGATTTATTGCGGTTGCCGTGTTTTTTATCTTCAAGATGTCCGAATCGTAAGGAATTCATCGCCGCGATCGGTCTTGCTCCCATTGTGAAAACATCCCGCAGAATCCCGCCGACACCTGTTGCCGCACCTTGAAACGGTTCGATAAAACTTGGGTGATTATGCGATTCAACTTTAAAAGCCACGCACCAACCATCGCCAATATCAACTACGCCCGCATTTTCGCCCGGCGGAACAACAACTCTTGATCCGGTCGTCGGCAGACGTTTCAGATGCACACGCGAAGATTTATACGAACAATGTTCCGACCACATCACGGAGAAAACACCGAGTTCCGTAAAATTCGGTTCGCGTCCCATAATTTCTTTGATGCGTTCATATTCGGCGGGAGAAATTCCGTGTTCTTCGATAAGTTTGGGTGTGATTTCGGCTTTGTTCATTTGTTTAATTACTCTCTTGTAAAAAATTGTCTTTAAAAAGAAAAAAGAGAGTTTATTATTGAAAAGCGTTTTTTTCAAATACGCCCTGATAAACTCTTTTTGAAATATTAAAATTTTGAAAATTGACTTAAAATCAGTTAGACAATAAAGCCACTCACTTCATTTCAATCGTTACGCAAAATTATCAATTAATGCGGCGTGTACCTATAATTTCACTTTGCCATTCACCATTATTTTTATGATACTTGTAAGAGATAACGTATGCAGTTGGAAAAAAACCTTTGGCAAGTCCGATTTGGGAGAAAACCACTTTTACTCTGTTATTTTTTACCTCGAACTCCTCAAATGCCTGATAATTGAGCCATTTACCTTTATAATTTTCTATATCGTCAGTCTTTAACAATTTATATTCAATTTGAGAAAATTCAGGCAGCAATTCAGGACTGATATTTTTTTCGGACAAATTTATAACAAGGTGTGTTTCAGTTGATTCTTGTGAAGCATATTTTTTGGTTGGTTGATGCTTTTTCAGAATCTGCCTGATTATTAAGGCTTTATCTTGATCAGTAAATTCTAAACTGTTCGATAAACTTTTTACTGTTTCTTCCTCAGAGGTTTCAGTAAAATTTTGGCTTGACTCATCTTTGACAATAATTTTATCAATTTCCGCCTTAACAATTTCGGGTTTGATTTTCCCTTGTTTAAAGTGAACAATTTCGCCGTCTTTATTATACAAAATGGAAAATGGAAGTCCGCCCGCCCAATCTTTTGAGATCGAACTGATAACGGCGTTTTCGTCGGTTGTTTTTAGCAAATAAGCGGACATTGTCGCTTTCATTTCGACTAGAAATTTCGGCACATCACGGTTTATTTCCGCCAAATCATCAAGCGAAATTGTGATGAAATCAATTTTGTCTTTATATTCTTTATCAATTTCGACAAGTTCGGGGAATTCTTCACGGCAGGGAACGCACCACGTTGCCCAGAAGTTGACGAGGAGCGGTTTTCCGTTTGGTTTGAGGAGTGATTTTATCTTTATTTCGTCAATTTGCGTAACTTTCGGAATCTGCGAAACAACGGCAGATTTTGAAGTTTTTGCTTTGGGTGGATTTTTGGTTTTTTGTGCAAAAAGATTTGCGTTTGCGAAAAATATAACCGCAAAGGTCGCAAAGAATACAAAAGTTTTTAAGGAATATTTCATTTGGTAATTTACTTGAATTTATTTATCAGGAAATTGTTTTTATAAACTGGAATCAATACAAAATCGGTTCTTTGCTGTCAACAAGTTTTATATCGGTTTTTTCAATTCGTTTAATTGAGCAACCGAATGCTTTGGTGTCTTTTTCCGTGATTTCTTTGCCTGCTAATTTTTCGTTGAAGGCGGTTTTCAGGAAAGTTTTGGAAATATTATCTCCGCTTCGGTCATTGTCAATCGCACCGTGATATTCGTGAATGTCATTCGCATTAAAATAATAAACTTCGGGCGTAAATGATGCACCGAGTTTGTCGGCAAAGACATTATTTTTATCAATCAAAACGGGGAATTTATAGTTTTCTTTTGAATGTTTTGTAACCCATCCAACCGATTCTGTATAGTTTGAATAAATGCCGACAAAATTTATGCCTTTGGCTTTATAGCTTTCGGCAAGTTCATTAAGGCGTTCGTTATACATTTTTACAACCGGGCATTGTGCCGAAAGAAAAACGATCAATGTGCCGTTTTTGCCTTTCAAATCCTTATACGAATGCTCTTTGCCATCGGGAGCGGACATTGTAAAATTATCCAGTTTTGAACCGATTGGAAATGTATTTTCGGCATCGGCTATGTTTGCGGATGTAAAAAATGTAATGACTGCGAATAATATGACTAAAATAATGCTTTTGCTTTTCATAGTATTTTTTTGAACTCCTTTATTTTTCGTTGGTAAATATGAATTTTACCGTTTGCGTTGATTATTGACACGTAAATTTCGATATGAATTAACTTTATAATACTTTAATCGTGAAAATTTATTCCTTAAAATAGAACGCGGATTTTCGCAGATAATTTTTAGAATCCGCGAAAATCCGTTCGATCTGAGTTTATTCGTGGTCTGTTTCTTTTCTTAAATCAAACTATTTTGAAACAGTTATCTCTCTCGTGGTCGAATTATAACCGCCGTTTTCGACTAATTTTCCATCTTTGTCAACCAATTCGAGTTTGACCGAATTTTTGCCTTCTTTCCAGCCTTTTATCCAAATCGGTTTCCAGGTTTCGATCATTTGCGGTTCGCCGCCGTTGATTGAATAGCGGACTTTATATTCGCCGCCGTCGCCCGCAAGTTTTGCGTTTGAAAGCCAAAAATCAATCATAATCGCTTCCGCATCTTCGCCTTTGTAATCGCCTTTCGGACGGCTGTATGTCAGAAGCGGTTTTGAAAAATCAACATTTCCGGCAGTCGAACTTTCAACCGTCGTGCCTTCCATATCTTTTTTCGCATCCGCCATTTTATTGCCGTTGGCATCGGTCGTCGGTTTTGTCTCGTCGGCGTTTCCGTCCTTAACCGTGAATTTTATAGTTTTAAAAGCCTTTTCGTTTTTATAGCTTTCGTGCCACGGACGCGATGCGAACATTCGCAAGGTGTGTTCGCCATCCGTTACATTGCGGAGTTCAAAACCTTCGTCCCACATATAATGTGCGGCATACGGCTGATTGTCTAAAATTACGTGGACGTGATTTCCTTTGCCGTCCGCGTCTTTACCCATTTTTACATCACCGTTCACTTTGACTTTGATTTTAACAGTTGAACTGTTGATCGCTTCGCCTTCTTTCGGTATTTCAACCAATAATTCCGGCTCGGCAGAATCCTGCTCACCGCGTTCTTTCATCATATCGGAAATTTTTTGCGGACGGTCAACAACGGTCATTTCCGCTGTTTCGGTTAAATCGGTATTCGTGTTAGAGATATTTTCGTTAGCGTTATTTGCCGTATTTTCGGTTGCCGGCGGCGGGCAAGCTGAAAACATTGTAAGTGCGGTCAATAAAATAAATAATTTTGTAAATTTCATAATCTTTTCCTCCTCGAAATAAATTGTAACGCCAGCGTCCCGCTGGCTGTCCTGAAACCGTCCCGGTTTCAGAGTTAGATTAAATTCTCAGCATTTAGCGTTAAAAGTGGCGGCAAGATGCCACCATGCCAGCCACCGAGACGGTAGCGTTACAAATAATCAAACCTTTGCTGTTTCTATTTTTTCAAAAACTTCTTCGCTTATTTCTTTTATACCAAAAACGTCCGCAAAATTCTTGATTAATTTATCATCAACTTCCGCTAAAGTCATTTCGCGTCCCAAAATTTGTTCCATCGAAGTTACGGGTTCGCCTTCGCAGGAAATTATCCAATTGTAAAAACTTAAATCGGTGTTTACATTTAACGCAAATCCGTGCGTCGTAACCCAACGCTTGATGTGAACGCCGATTGCCGCAACTTTGCCGTCCTTTGTGTGAACGCCCGGTAATCCTTCGAGCCGAAATGCTTCAATATCAAAATCCGCAAGGGTGCGAATCAAAACCTCTTCCAGATCACGCACGTATTTGTGAACGTCTTTTCTGTCGGGACTTAAAGAAATTATCGGATAACCGACAATTTGCCCGATGCCGTGATACGTAACTTTTCCGCCACGATTCGTTTCAAAAACCTGCACACCAAGCGATTCGAGCGATTCTTTTGTTGCTAAAACTCCGTCCATTTTCGCACGTCGTCCAAGCGTGTATGTGTGCGGATGTTCGAGGAGTAAAATATAATCACATTCTTGTTTTTCAATCACTTCGGTTTCGAGTTCTTTTTGCAGTTTCAAACCTTCATCGTAATCAAAACGACCAAGACGGCGAACTTTTAATACTCTGTTTTTCATCCTTTATATGATAGATTGTAAAATTATTCCCGACAATATAGCAAAGAGGTCAAAAATGTTTAGAAATATTAATTTGAAAAATTTTATTGTATTCTTGGTTATTTTTACCTTTATTTTAGGTATAAGTATTGACGCAAATGCTCAACGCCGCCGAACAAAAGCACGGAAAACTCCCGCTGCTGCAACCCAGCCGAATAATTCTGCTGACATTAAAAAAGGTGCGGAAGATGTGGCAATTCAGCTAAAAAATGTTTCCAGGTTTGTGTTTGTTTTGGGTGGAGTTGCCAAAGGCATTGAAGATATTGATAAAGCAGTAAAGGAAGGAAAAGCCTCGCGAGAAATTGCCAATAAAAATGCACAATTTAAAGATGATGTAATCACCAGCATACGTGCTTTGCGGGCAGGTTTGATCAGACTCGATGTAGATTTTCGTGCAAATCCGGCTTTGAGAAAATATATGATCAACCTGCAAAATGTTGCAGGTCAAAGTGCCAGAGCCGAAGATTTAGCACTCGCAGGAAGATTTAATGATTCAGGTAAAGAATTGCTTTTAGTAGTGGAAACTTTGACGGATACTTTAGTTGCAATGCCGTAAAATAAAATAAAAATGATGGGAGCATAAATATTTATCCTCCGATCATTTTTAACCTTTTCATTATTAACCACTAATTTTTCTTTAGTGAGATTTTTGATGAATCTTCACACGGCTCGAGATCATCTTTCTTACTCGTTATTTTTCCGTTTTCCGTTTCCGCAGGCAATCCTAATTTCTCGCGTATGAATTTTTCCGTTTCCGCTTCCATTAATTCGCCGCTGACGACAAGAGCTTTCTTTGTCAAAACATCTCCTTCATCTTTGAATTCGCCCGGAATTAAAAATACATTGTAAGGCGTTCCCCATTTGCGTTCATCGCCGGATTTTTTTCGGTATTGGTAATGTGCCGTGTCTTTGCGATCTTCGGTTGAAACCGATTCTGTAACAATCGGAAAACTCATTTTATTGAATTTCAAACCGTTTTGAACTTTATCGAGCGAGGCATACAAACTTACGCCGACAACTCCTAAACCTTGATCTTTGTATTTTTCATACATTTTTTCGGTAAAGGGCATCTGAAATTTAGAGTTGGCACACCACGCAGCATAATAAAAAACCATCACGAGTTTTTTATCTTTTGCATACTCACGCAAATTCAAATCTTCATTTGTCGAGATATTTTTATAAGTCCAATCTTTATACTTAAACTCCTTTTCCTGCAAAGGTGCATATTCGTGATCATGTTCCTGAGCAAATGCAGAAAATATGAAGACGAAAAGCAGCGTGAACGAAATCAAAATCTTTTTCATAACTTAAAAACCTCTTATGCCAAGATTAAACTTTCAGATGCGAAAAAACAATATTTAGATGTTTAGTGAACTTGCTCGCTCGAAAGCTCAATTTTACCTTCCTTTTTCTTTCCTTTCCCGCCGAACCAATAAACGCAGTTCAAATAAATTCCGGTCAATGCCGAAAAACAAGCTAAAACCGAAAAAATAATCAAAAGCGTAATCTGCCACGAACCCGCGAAATAATAAAAATGTGCCTGCCGAAAAAATCTTGTCGCAAAATTCGGTGGCGGCGTTTGAACAACCTCGCCCGTTTCGGCATTAACCAGAAGCGAATCCATTCCCATCCCGCCAATCGCCTGGTAATACGGCTTTCCATCACGCATCAAAAGCGTTAAAGCCGTTGTCGGTAAAGTTTTCCCTGCAAATTTATGTGCCTTTTTTATCGCTTCATTCGGCGAAATCTTGACACGCTCCTGTGCGATCACATCAACTTTTCCGCCTTCAACCGTATTCGGCAAAGCATATAAAAATCCGCTAAATGCCCACGCCAAAACAGGAATTGAAACAAGTAGCCCGAGCCATAAATGAATCTGATAGATGATTTTTTTCATAAGATTTTGCATTCACAAATTAACAAAGATTAACACGTATAACAACTAAAATATCAAGTTTCCAAGAGTTTTTATCTGTGTCCATCTGTGTTAATCTTTGGTTAATTATTCTTTATAAAAACTTTGGAGATTCAGCAAAATAAATGAGCAATCAATCAACAGTTTCCGATATTTTTCGTCGTGCATTGGAAATCAGACTAGCAAATCCGAACGGCAGTTTTAAAGACGTGCAGGAAAAACTCGTCAGCGAATACAGCGGACAGTCTTTTCCTAATCCTGCATTTATGACCATTCCCGAATTGGATATGATCGCCCCGCAAGAAGATTGGACGGCAGGTTTACCGATAGTTCTTCGCGGAATTCAAACCGAAAACTGGGCGGAAGTTGCTCACGGTATAATCATTTCGCTCGAACAGGTCGAGAATTATCCGAAAGAATCCGGCAGGGAAGACGCACCCGAAAAGGAATGGCGAAATCGTCATCGCGGCATCGCTAAAGAAGAAGCAAAAAATATGAGCAAATGGATGCCGGAAGATTTGATGAATATCGCCAAAAAAAATGTGAAGAAATAGTTGGCAATGGCAGTTGGCAGTCAGCAGATTCAAAATCCTACTGCCAACTGTCGCTGCATCCTGCTTACTGATTATGAAAGCAGTTTATATAAAAGAATTCGGCGGAGCGGAAAATCTGGAAATTCGTGAAGTTGAAAAACCTTCGATTTCCGAAGTGAATCAGGTTTTAGTAAATGTAAAAGCGGCGGCACTTAATCGTGCAGACATTTTACAGCGAAAAGGATTTTATCCTGCACCAAAAGGTTTTCCCGAAAGGATTTTAGGTTTGGAATTTGCCGGTGAAGTCGCGGAGATTGGTGAAGATGTTTCTGGTTTTGAAGTTGGTAAAAGGGTTTTCGGAATCACGGCGGGCGGCGGACAGGCGGAATTTGTTTTAACTGAAGAAAATCAGCTTGCCAAAATTCCCGAAAATTTAAGTTTTACAGAAGCCGCAGCAATTCCCGAAGCATTTATCACGGCTTATGATGCTGTCTGGACGCAGGGGAATTTACAAGCGGGCGAAACGCTTCTGATTCACGCCGTCGGTTCGGGAGTCGGACTTGCCGCATTGCAAATCGCAAAGGCGAAAGGGAACAAGGTAATCGGAACTTCGAGAACGCAGAATAAACTTGATGAATGTAAAAAGTTTGGACTTGATATTGCGATAAACACAGGCGAAATTAAAGACTTTGATGAGGTTATAAAAAAAACGAACAAAAACGGTGTTGATGTAATCTTAGATTTGGTCGGAGCGAATTATTTTGAAGCGAATTTGCAGAGTCTTGCATTAAAAGGACGTTTGGTTTTGGTCGGCTTGGTTAGCGGAAGAAAAGCCGAATTTGATCTGGGAATGGCTTTGACGAAACGCTTAAAAATTATCGGAACGGTTCTGCGTTCGCGTGTCGCAGAGGAAAAAGCTGTTGCTACGGCGAATTTTATAAGAGAAGTTTTACCCTTGATCGAAGCGGGAAAAATTAAGCCGAATTTGGATAAAGTTTTTAAGATGGAAAATGTTCAAGCGGCTCATAAGTATCTTGAATCAAATGAAAGTTTCGGTAAAGTTGTTTTAAAATTTTAGACGTAGAATTTAAAAAATTGAAATTCTATCCGTCAAGTCTTTGTGCGGCATCATCAGTTATAATGCAGAGTCCGGAAACTTTTTGTTCGTTGAGTTCCTGCATTTTTTGCACAGCTGCATCATAATTTATACTGCCGTGTATAATTTTTTCAAAACTTACAACTGCCCAAATAGGTGCTTGCAGTTCGCTCAGGAAATTTTCATTCGAAGATTTTTCCGTCGGGACGACTTCATTTTCCTGAGTAGTCTCTTCCGCTTGATTTTCTATATTTTTAGTTTTCATCTCAAACATATTTACTTTTCACAAAATGTTAAACAAGAAAAGCCTAGCACAGCTTTTATATTATTGTAAAAGTTTTAACGAGGTTAAATCACTGGAAAATGCTGAATTTATAGAGATTTAAGGTTGCTTGTTTGAAAGAAATTTCGGAAAATTGAAAATATCAATGATGAAAAAAAATGTAAAAGCCGCACTTGTTCAAGAACCGCCTGTTTTCTTAAATTTGAAGGAAACTTTAAAGAAAGTTGAAGTGTTGGCAAAGGAATGTGCGGAAAATGGAGCGAAGATAATAGTTTTTCCCGAAACGTGGCTGGTCGGTTATCCGATCTGGCTTGACGACGCACCGAATGCCGGACTTTGGGATTATCCGCCGGCGAAAAGGCTTTACCAATATCTAACGGAAAATTCTCTGGAAATTCCGGGTGCGGATTGTTCAAAATTACAGGAAATTGCAGAGGAAAACGAAACTTATATTGTCATCGGAGTTCACGAAAAAGATGGCGGAACTCTTTACAATACAACAATTTATCTCGAACCAGGCGGAGATTATAAAATTCACCGCAAACTCACGCCGACATATACCGAAAAACTCGTTTGGGGAGTGGGCGACGGAAGCACTTTGAATGTTTTGGAAACGCCCTACGGAGTTGTGGGCGGTTTGATTTGCTGGGAACATTGGATGCCGCTGGCACGTGCTGCAATGCACGCAAAACACGAAACAATTCACACGGCACAATATCCGACAGTCCACGAAAGACATCAGATCGCCAGCCGACAATACGCATTTGAAGGACAATGTTTCGTCTTGGCTTCCGGTTGTGTCTTAAATAAAAAAGATGCACTCGAAGGTTTTGAATCTTTGGAAACGGACGACACGGAAGTCTTCAAACTTCTCGAATCAATGCGGAATGATAAATTACAACGCGGCGGAAGTGCGATAATTTCGCCCGATATTTCTTACGTTGTCGAACCCGTTTTTGATAATGCGGAAACCGTTTACGGCGAATTAAATCTCGATTTGGTAAAACAAGGTCATCTTTTACTTGATACCGACGGTCATTATTCACGTCCTGATGTATTTGAATTAAGAGTAAATGACAAGCAAAATAGAAATGTAACTTTTGCATCAGAAAGCGGGAAATAGTGGTAAACGGTATGTGTTGAAGAAATGAAACAAAAAGCACTTACCACTAAAAAAAATTATGAACTTTGACGAAACGATATTTATGACGGGATTTCCCGGTTTTATTGGCGGAAGATTAGTTGAAAGTCTTTCAACGCCGGAAACGCAGTTTTTTCTGCTTGTGCAGAAAGAATTTGTTGAGAAGGCTTCGCTCGATGTGCAGAAAATTGCCGATATTACGGGCGTTTCCGTTAAAAATTTTACAATCATCAACGGCGATATTACAAAGGAAAATCTCGGAATGTCCGATGCTGATTTGGAAGTCGTCTTGCGGGAAACGACTGATGTTTATCATTTGGCAGCAATCTATGATTTGTCGGTTGAGAAAGAATTGGCTTACAAAGTTAATGTCGAAGGCACGAAAAATGTCAATGAAATCGTCAAAAAGATTGAAAATCTGCATCGCTATAATTATGTTTCGACCTGTTATGTGGCGGGCAAACGTGATGATGTGATTTTTGAAGATGAACTCATCCACGACAAAGGATTTCGCAATTATTATGAAGAAACAAAGTATTTCGCCGAAGTCGAGGTTGAAAAACTAAAAGCCACGCATCCTGTAACAATTTTTCGCCCGTCGGTTGTTTGCGGAGATTCGGAAACGGGCGAAACTGCCAAATATGACGGGATTTATTACGTTATAAAGTTTTTATTAAAATTTCCCGAAGTTTTCCGCCTCGTCAATGTTGGAAATGATGATGTTCGGCTCAATCTTGTTCCGGTTGATTTTGTGATTGATGGGATGGCAAAACTTGCTAAAGACGAACTCGCTGTCGGCAAAACGATTGCACTTGCCGATCCCAATGCTTTGACGACAAAAGAGATCTGCGATTCAATCGCCGAAGCCGTAACAAACAAAAAATCAATTATAACTCCGCCGCCGAAAATGGTCGAATCTTTTTTAAATTCTCCGATTTCGCCGCCTTTAACGGGACTTCCGCATTCCGGTGTTCCTTATTTTTTCATCCCGCAAACTTACGATACGAGCATTTCGGAAAAACTTCTTTCGGCACACGGCGTTAAATGTCCTGCATTTTCAGATTATGTCGGCAACTTAGTAAAATTTGTTGAAGCACATCCGAAAATATAACTTCTATTTTGCCCGAAGCAATCTTTCTAAGTTTCAACGCATCTAAATCTATTAAATACTCAAAACAAAAGGTTTTATTTGCGGCATCATATTTTTATATAGGTTTTATTTTTTAAGAGGTTTTATTACAAATGTTTTCAAGAATTTCAATTATATTCGCCGCAGTTTTTCTACTTGCAAATATCGTTTTCGCCCAAACTCCAACACCGACTCCGGTTCAGGATGATGAGCCTGTAAAAGTTGATACGGAGGAAATCAAACTGAATGTTTCGGCTTTTGACCGGTTTGGAGATTTTGTGCCGGAAGTCAAAAAAGAAGATTTGGTAATTATTGAAGACGGCAGACTTCTTCAGCCAACGAGTGTTCGAAGGACGCGGGCGAATGTTCTTATCGTTTTAGATACGGGCGGGGAACTGCGTCTGGTTAAAAACATTACACAAACCCGTGATACCGCAAAGGCTTTAGTAAATAAACTCGGTCCGGGAAATTCAATTGCGGTTTTGGAATATCACGACAAAGCCAGAATTTTAACCGAATGGACGACGGATAAATCACAAATTATTAATGATCTGGACAAAAAGCTGATTTTCGGTAAGCGTTCGGTTTTTAGTAACGCACTTGAACTGGCAACTAAATTTTTGAGCAAATCTGAACTTGAAAATCGCCATCTCGTATTAATTTCCGATGGAACGGACAGCATCTGGAGCAATGAAAGAAGAGAAGCGGCGTTGAGAAAATTACTTGGAACGAACATAAATGTCCACGTTATCAGCTACACACAATTAGAGATAGAAAAGGTCGAACCGAAAACAAAAACCATCCAAAAAGGTTCTCCGCGTAAAGCTCTGCCGCAGGAAGTTATTGATACAATGCCGCAGGCGATTCAGAATATGAACAACGTTCCGCGAATCACTTCAATAAATACGGACAGAAAATTTCTCAAAACATTTAAGGAAAGACAGGAAGAATTAAAAAACGGTGAAGATTATCTTTTAAAACTCACGCAAGACACGAGCGGCGTGTTTCTTCTGCCCGAAACAAAAGAAGAAATGATTGACAAAGTGCATCTGATTGCCAAAGTGATTGACTCAAATTATGTCGTAACTTACATTCCGAAACGCCCTTTGAGTGAATCCAAAGCCGGTGAGATCAGAAATATAGAAATATCTTCAAAGCGTCCGGGTTTGCAGGTTTTAGCAAGGCGTAAATTAATTGTTCAATAAATGTTTGCAGAATTGCTGTAGAACCTTAGTTCTTAAACTTTCCGCAACTTTCTGCAAACTTTTAAACCTTGTAATTATAAGCACCCAAGCAAAATCAGATTAAATTTGATTTGAAAACTTATAATCTTCCTTTGCGTGCTTGGCGGCTTGGCGGGAAATAAACTCTTCAGCAAGTAAGACTCCCGCAAAGGAGCAAAGGAACAAAGAAAAAATCAAAGAAGATTTAACTCATTTTTGCACGAGTGCTTATCAACTTTTTAAGACTTGACATTACCTGGATTTAGAATTATTCTAAATCTAATTTCAGGTTATGAAACATATAAGTTCAGACATCGAAAATTTAGGCTTAACAAAACAACGTAAGGTTGTTCTGCAGGTAATACGTGAAGCGGAAGATCATCTGACGGCAAATGAAGTTTTTGAGAATTCAAGACAACTTTTGCCTACTATTTCATTTGCGACGGTTTATAATTCCCTGCGTTTTTTAAAAGACGAGGGACATATCGGCGAAGTTCAATTCGGAAACGGTGGAAATCGTTATGACCGGATGACTTCGCGGCACGACCATGCAATTTGCAACGAATGCGGAAAGTTAATTGATATGGAACTCAATTTGCCCGCTGAATTAGTAAAAATGGCAGCAGAGTTTTCTAAATTTAAGCCCGAATCCATCGAACTGATTTTGCGTGGATTATGTCCTGAATGTAATACAAAATAATAGGTTTATAGGTTTTTATATTTTTTAGGTTCGTAAAGGCAAAACTGGAAAAGGTTTTGTCTTTACGAACTTACAATCTCAATAATTTATAAGCCTAAAACTTTATAAAATTATATATATCAAGGAGCAATTTTAATAACATGGCAGCAACAGCTAGAGCTAAAGAAACAAGAATCGAAACAACATTCGCAAAGATCGGCGAACCCGCACCGGATTTTAATTTACCTTCGACCAAAAATATGGAAACTTTGGAAGAAAATGTCAAACTTTCCGATTATAAAGGAAAATGGTTGATATTAATGTTCTATCCGCTTGATTTTACATTCGTTTGTCCGACGGAATTAACAGCATTTTCGGACAGAATTGAAGAGTTAAACGGCGTTGGAGCCGAAGTTATCGGAATTTCGACCGACTCGGTTCATTCACATCGGGCGTGGATCAACAAACCGCGTGAAGAGAACGGAGTTGCCGATTTGCAATATCCGCTTGCGGCAGATGTCGGCGGACGACTTGCTCGCAAATACAACATTTTAGTTGAAGAAGCGAACATCGCACTTCGCGGACTTTTCATCATTGATCCCGAAGGCGTTTTGAAATATTCGGTCGTTCACGATTTGAATATCGGACGTTCGGTTGATGAAACATTACGTGTTCTGCAAGGCTTACAAACCGGCGGATTATGTGCCGCAGATTGGACACCGGGCGAAGAAAACTTAACAATTTAACGGATATCGGATAACGGATAACGGAAAATGGATAATTAAGAATTGAAAATTATTCATTTTCCGTTATCTATTTTCCATTGGAGAAATTTATGTCAATGAAAATTGGAGATACACTTCCGGGATTTGCAGGTGCGACCGATTGGTTTAACGGGCTTCAGGAAGAAGCTGAAGAATATGTAAAAGATAAACCGACGATGGTTTATTTTTGGGCAACGAGTTGCGGTATTTGCAAGGAAAATATGCCGCAATTAAAGACTCTCAGGGAAAAATATCCTGACTTAAAAACCGTAGCTGTTCATATGCCGCGTTACGAAGCGGACACAAATCTCGAAACCGTCGAATCAACAATCAAAGAACATTGTATCGAAGATATTTGTGCAGTTGATAACAAACACAAATTAAAAGACGCTTTTTTGAATAAGGAAGGATGGGTTCCCGTCTATTATTTATTCGATGCAGAAGGAAAATTAAGATCACGCTCCGCCGGAGAATACGGTGTCGGAGTTTTATCAAAAGCATTGGAGAAAATGTTTCCCGAAGCGAAGCAGGCAACTGCTTAGACAAATTTGCAGCAGGCAGGAAAAAGTTCAGGATATAGATGAAAAAAGGTTCGTAAAATTAATTTTACGAGCTTTTTTTATTCTCAAACTTCATTATAACGAAAACACGAAACAACGTGGTCATTTACCATTCCCGTCGCTTGCATAAAGGCATAACAAATCGTCGAACCGATAAAATTAAAATCACGCTTTTTCAAATCTTCGCTCATCTCATCGGAAATTTCAGTAACCGCTGGTATTTCATCAATAGAATAAAACTTGCTCCGAATTGGTGTCCCATACACGAAACTCCAAATATATTTATCAAACGAATCGAATTCGTCAACCACTTTCAAAAAAGCATTTGCATTATTTATCGCCGATTTTATTTTGAGTTTGTTGCGAATAATTCCCGCATTTTGCATCAATTCGTTAGACTTTTTATCATCATATTCAGCAATTTTCTTCGCGTCGAAATTATCAAACGCTTTTCGATAATTCTCACGTTTTGCCAAGATTGTGTCCCAAGACAAACCCGCTTGAGCAGATTCTAAAATTAGGAATTCAAAAAGCCGCCGATCATCGTGAAGCGGAACGCCCCATTCTTCGTCGTGATATTTTATCGCCAAATCATTTTTTGCCCAACCGCAACGCTTCATTTTAATTTATAAATTTGCTCCTTTTGATTTTGGCAGATATTTCTCGATCAATTCCGCAGGTTTTAGTTCTGTAAAATTATCTTTCGCCTCAACAACTCCGCTCAGTTTCAAAATATCTTCAATCAAATTAACCGTGGCGATTCCAACCGATTTCATTTTCGCATTATGAGCCGCTTCAAAACCGTTTATCGCATCTTCAAAAACTAGACAATTTTTCGGCTCAACGCCCAATTTCTCTGCCGAAATTAAAAATCCTTCGGGATGCGGTTTGCCGTTTTTGACATCGGCGGCGGTTGTTATCGCTGAAAAATACTTTCGCAATTTTAAGCCGTCGAAAATAAACTCCATATTCGCAATCGGTGCGGCAGTCGCAACCGCCATTTTTATACCGAGTTTTTTCGATTCTTCCAAAAATCCAATTACACCTTTAACCGCTTGTAATTCAGGTTTGAAAAGTTCGCGGTAAATCTCTTCTTTTCGGTTTCCGAGTTGAACTAATTCTTCTTCCGAAGCATCTTCAAAATACTGCGGAATAATTTCACGATTCGTTTTGCCCGCAGTTTTAAAAAGAAAATCGTGTCCGTCATTTTCGATTCCATTTTCGGCAAGCATCGCTGTCCAAGCCCGCATATGAAAACGCATATTGTCCACGAGAGTTCCGTCCATATCGAATATGAAGCCGTATTTTGTAAAGTCATTTGTCATATAAATTATTTTGCCACGAACAGACACGAATGAACACGAAAAGAATCAAAAACTTTCGTGAATTTTCGTGTTAATTCGTGGCTTAATTTTTCAGAAAAATTTATTTCCCTTTGAAATTTCCCTCACGCCTTTCAAGAAATGATTGAATTCCTTCCTTTGCGTCTTCGCTTTGAAACAATTCTAAAATCTGCGGTTGCAGATGTTTCTTCGCCCCCTCAAAACCTTCGCTCTGCATTTTTCTTGCGGATTCAATCGTTGCGTAAACTCCCAGAGGTGCTTGTTTTGCGATAGTTTCGGCAATTTTGATTGCTCTGTCCAAAACTTTTTCCGTTGCGATAACTTCTTGTGCAATTCCAATTCTCAATGCTTCGTTCGCATTAAATTCATCGCCCGTCAAAAGCCAACGCATCGCATTTCCCCAACCCGAAGTTTGCGGGAAACGAAGCGTCGCACCACCGAATGGAAAAATTCCGCGTTTGATCTCGATCTGTGCAAACGTCGCATCTTCCGCCGCAATGCAAATATCCGCCGCTAAAATCAATTCGATTCCGACGGTCAGACATTTGCCGTTAACCGCAACAACCAAAGGCTTCGTGCGTGTCCGTTCGCTATAAATATTAAGCGGATCAATCGCGTCATCTGCAAAAGTCAAAACGCCTTTATCAACAACCGTCGGAGCAACATTTGCAAGATCAAGCCCGGCAGTAAACATCTCGCCGTGTGCAAAAAGAACCCCGCAACGTAAATCCTCCGTATCTTCAAGTTGTGCATAAGCAGAAGCAAGTTCCGCCAACATCTGATTATCAAAAGCGTTGCGTTTCGTCGGACGATTTAAGCCAATAAGCAAAATATGTCCGCGTTGTTTGACTGAAATTCTCGATTCTTCCTGTTGTGTTTCCATAATAAAAATAAATTTAAACGCAGAGAACGCAAAGTTCGCAGAGTTTTTATAAAAAATTTCCTCTGCGTTCCCTGCGTTCTCTGCGTTTAATATTCTTCATCCTAATTTCTCAAAGGCTTACCCGTCTTCAACATTCCCGCAATTCTTTGTTGTGTTTTCGGCTCACCACAAAGCGATAAAAACGCCTCGCGTTCGAGATCGAGCAAATGCTGCTCGGAAACATACGAAGTGTGATTCAAATCGCCGCCGCACATAACTCTTGCGATCTTTTTGCCGATGAGTTGATCGTGTTCGGAGATGAAACCACCTTTCAACATCTGGTGCAGAGCTATCTTGAATGCCGCTTGTCCCTGTTCGCCGAGTGCTAGAATATCAGTTCTTTCGACGGGTTGAACGTATCCCGAAGCCGCTAGATTTAAGACTTCCTGTTTGGCATCGGCAATCAATCTATCGCCGTTCATCGAAATCGCATCCGAAGGTCGCAGAATTCCCCAAGATTTTGCTTCCTGAGCGGAAGTGGCGACTTTGCCCATTCCGATCATCTCAAATGTGCTTTTCAAAAATGCCAAAGGATCGGCATCGGGCGTGGCTTTCGCCTTGTCCATTGCACGCATTGTCATTTCCTTCGTTCCGCCGCCTGCGGGAAGCAATCCGACTCCGACTTCGACCAGACCGATATAAGTTTCCGCCGCCGCACGAACCTTGTCGCCGTGCATCGAAATTTCGCAACCGCCGCCGAGTGCCAGACCGTAAGGTGCTGTTACGACGGGCTTTGGCGAATAACGAATCCGCATCACGGCTTTTTGGAATTGGGCGATCATCATATTTATATCGTCCCATTCTTCCTCTTGTGCCGCGAGCAGAACCATCATAATATTCGCTCCCGCAGAGAAATTTCCGCCCTGATTTCCGATGACTAAGCCTTCAAAATTTTTCTCGACTTCGTCAAACGCAAAGTTCATCATCTGAACCGTGTCGCCGCCGATTGAGTTCATTTTTGAATGAAATTCAAGACACGCCACACCGTCGCCCAAGTCAATTAAGGACGCTCCCGCATTTTTCTTGATAACGCCGTTTTTCTCTTTGACCGAATCAAGAATAATCACGCCGTCTTGTGCGGGAATTTCCTTGTATTCGCCACCAACCAGATCGTAATAAAACTTCTTGCCGTCTTCGGATTTGTAAAAAGTTTCAGCACCCGAATCCAACATTTTCTGAACATTTTCGGGAACGGGCTGACCTTCTTCCTTCATACGCTCGACAGATTCTTTCACACCGATAGCATCCCAAGTTTCAAATACGCCGATTGACCAACCAAAACCCCATTTCATTGCGTTATCAATTTCAACAACCGTATCGGCAATCTCAGGAATCCGATTCGCCGCATAACGCAAAGTCCTCGAAGTCGTTTTCCACAAAAACTCTCCGACATTATCTTCGCCCCACATCAATTGCTTGATGCCCGCTTCTTTTCCGCCGGCTTGTCTTGCCGCATCCAAAGACGCAAATTTAGTTTTCTCCTGCGGTTTGTATTCGAGCGTTTCCAAATTAAGTTCTAAAATGACGCGATTGCCTTCTTCATCACGAGATTTTTTGTAAAAACCGCCGCCCGTTTTGTCGCCCAAAATTTTCTTTTCAAGCATTTTGTTGACGACATCAGGCAGAACAAACGCCTCACGGTCTTCGTCATCGGGAATCGCCGGATACAAATTATTATTGACGTGAGCCAACACATCCAAGCCAACCAGATCGGAAGTGCGAAACGTCGCCGATGAAGCGTGTCCGATTGCCTTGCCCGTCATTTGGTCAACTTCCGTCGGCGTAAAACCCATTTTGAGCATCTCGTGAATCGTCGCCATCATTCCGAAAGTCCCGACGCGATTTGCAATAAAATTCGGCTCGTCCTTCGCCTGAACAACGCCTTTTCCAAGCCGCCGGTCAAGAAATCCCGTTATCGAACAAGCAACTTCGCCGCTCGTGTCGTCCGTCGGAATCACCTCGACGAGTTTCATATAACGCGGCGGATTGAAAAAGTGAATTCCCAAAAAATGCTTCTTAAAATCGTCCGAAAACGGTTCGGCAATATCTTTGATCGGAATTCCGCTCGTATTTGAAGCGATTATTGCGCCCGGCTTCATATTTTTCTCGACTTCCGCAAAAAGTTTGTGTTTTATTTCCAGATTTTCAACGACAGCTTCAATCACCAAATCGCAATCTTTCAATTTCTCCAAATCGTCCTCAAAATTCCCGATCTCGATCAAATTAGCATTATCCTTCAACATAAACGGCGCAGGCTTCAACTTCTTTGCCGCCTCAAACATTGAACCAACGATCCGATTTCTAACGTGAAACGAATCGAGCGGCAAACCTTTTTTCTGCTCCGCTTCGCTTAATTCCTTCGGCGCAATATCCAACAAAAGTGTCGGTATTCCCGCATTTGAAAGATGCGCCGCGATGCCTGCGCCCATTGTTCCCGCACCCAAAACTGCGGCTTTTCCGATTTTTAACATAATTTTATTTTTCCTCAATTTACTGAATTTTATTGTCGTTATTATAACTGAATGAGCATTCATTCAGCAAGATTGCAAATTGATAAATTAAATGAGAACGAAATTACACCGATTTGTGATAGGATTAAATTTATTAAGGAGATTTTTAGCAATGTCAACAATTTTAGAAGTCGAAAACAAAAAGACGATAACATCCAAAGAGAAAAAAGAAATCACCGCCAAAGTTCGCAAATTGCGTTCGTTATTAGACGGCGATAAAAAGGAACAAGTTGAAACCTTTGCGTTTCTGAAAAAAGCCTTGGACGAAGACCGTCCTTC
>JALZKH010000022.1 GCA_030859345.1 Acidobacteriota bacterium
TGACCGCTTGCTTTAATGCAGACGAAAGGACGGTATGAGCATAACGCACCGTTCTTGCCGAAAGTCCTTGTTTCTGCATCGCACCGTAAAACTTTTGAATCTGATAAGCCTGTAAATCAGATAAGCGGTTTAAACCGATGTGCTTTTTGATATATTTTTCGGCAATCCAAACATAGCTTTTATAAGTGTTTTCCCTAAGTCGCGGCTTGGCAATTTCCACAAGCCAACGATCTAAATATTTATTGAGCGTTTCGGAAGCAGGTTCGACAAAAACGCCTAAGTCCTTTTCCCGAAGTTTTGCCGTAAGAAACTTTTGAGCGTCTTTTTTCGTTCCGTGAATTGTTTTATTAAAATATCTTCGTTTCCCGTCCGCATCTCTGCCTAAAAAGATGCGAATATACCAAGTATTTTCGCCGCGTTTTGTAATTTGTCCTGCCATATTTTTAATTCCGTTTGTCTGTTTTATATTGCTATTCGTATTTCAACTGCTAACGCCAAGACCTCAATATTCTCTGGAATATCATCAATCATTTGAGCGAATTGTCTATCTGTATTGTGGTCGTAAACTACACAGATTTTTTGTTTAATTTCGGATAGTTCAAAGTTTCTCCGGCAAGTGAGAATCATCCCGGCTTTTATTCCGATGTCTGACAGAGAATCATCTTCAACATCGAATTCGACAAATTGATCAAAATAGTTTGCACCTTCCGGCATCGGTATCCAACGCTTTTTAGTGCGGGGCTTAAACTGAATAATGTTAGTCATTTTGCACCTCTATTATTTCTTTAGCTGAACTCATTTGATTCTGCCAAGTCGAAAATGTTCCGGTTGGACATTCGACACAAAAGCATTGTTTCGGGTTATCCTTTTCATAAAAGAAAAAGAAGTCCTTGCCTTCAATGGTTGCAATCATCGGTAAAACGGCATCAATTAAATCAAGTTCGCCGTGTCTGCCTTTAGCGGTTTCGATGTGTTCGCGGGTTAATTTTGTTATTCCTGTGATTTCATTTTTCATCTGTGGTATCCTTCCTTTAGTTAATCTAATCATTTGTTTGATTAGGAAAATGAAAAGGCAAAAGTAGCACTAACTACTTTTGCCTTTTCGCCTTTAGTGAATTTGTTTTAACGATTGTCGGTAAATGTTCGCCGTTGCACCTGCTACCAAGTGGTAGCAAATAAGCCCGCGTTCCGAAGCCTTGCATTCGCATTGCCCTAACTTTTCGCCGTTTCTGACATCAAAGCGGACGTGATAAACATTTGCGTTATTTGCACTTGATACGGCAAATTGCCTTTCTTGAATAAAGCGGACTTTCGGCTTTAATTGTTTGCATCTTTCGATTGCCTTTACTGTATTTTCGGTAGTTAATCTAATCATTTTTTGTTCCCTCATTATTTAAGATTTAAGTTGTTTCCAACTATTAAATACTTTACCATTGTATAGAGTTTAATGCAAGTTAAATTCTTAACTATTGACAAGTATTTTGCAAACACTTATGCTTTCAATGTATGAGTAAGGAAATAAAACTTTTGAGCGTTATCGAAGTGGCTGAAAAACTTGGCATTTCACGTATTCGAGTTAATCAGCTTATTGTTGAAGGCAGACTTCCGGCTCAAAAAGTCGGACGTTCTTACGTTATTAAAGAATCCGATTTGAAACTTGTTAAAGACCGTCCGACAGGCAGACCGCCGAAAGATAAAGACTAAAAACAAAACTTACTTTGCCGTTTCCGGTTTAGGTATTTTAGATTCAACACCTTCAATAATTATTATTTGTTTAGTGATCGGTTTATTGCACCGTCCGCAAGTTTCGGGAATCGGTTCGCCGTTTAGATACGGTTCGCTGTTTTCAGTTTGCTTTATCCACACTTCCGTTTGCTCAAATCCGCCGTTGCAAGTGCAATGCTCACTTTTTAAGTTGGTTTTGCTTTCCAGTTTATTCAGTCTGTTATTGATATTCATAATTTTGGCAGTATCAGTTTAGTTTTGGAATTAGCAGGAAATACAAGCGGTTTTCCGCAATTCCAGCACAAACTATTATCTCTATCCGGCATTACTTTCAAATACGGATCATCACAGCAAGTGTTGTTGGACCGGTTCGGTTCTTCCAATCGTTGTAATCTATTTTCTATGTTCATTGGTTATTCCTTATAACTTCGCGTTTGAATTTAATTCAAAAGTAAAATTTAGTGTCGAAACTTTTTTTCCACACTTTTTGCACGTTTCGGGACGCGGCGGATCGCCGGGCAAGCAGATGTGAAAGCCTTTCTCACATTCGCAGAATTCGGAATCGTTTTTTATCAATTCCGTTTCCAGTTTATTCAGTCTGTTATTGATATTCATTGGTTATTTATTCCTTTTGATTTGCTTCTAAATTCTCGAGTCTTTCTAAAACGTCGAAGTTTTCAAAGTCTTTGCGGTTTCCTTCGACGATAATTTGTGCCGCTCTGACTTCAACCGAAGCATTTTCACAATAGAGATTTCTCTTTAATGTTTCGACGGCTTCATTGTGGAGCGATTGCATCTTGAAAATGTTTTGCTCAAACATCTTTCGCCGCGCCGCGTTGTATTCCGCCTTAAAGTTCGCATCTTCTAAGTACCTGTAAATTGTAGCTTCGGAAAGTTTGCAAGCCTTCGCCGCGTCCGTAATGGAATTTGTATTGAGCAAGGCGTTTAGTGCTTTTTCTTTATTTGTTTCTTTTGGCATAATTTTTCTCTCAAACTCTCTCAAACTCTTTCATCAAATTTGTTTTTCATTTTGATAACTTCACGCACCAGTGCGGTTTGATTGCCCTGGGCAATTAATTGCCTAGGGCTGCTAAAACTTCACGCATCCGCACGGCTTGCTGTATCATCCGCACGGCTTGCTTGGTTTATTTTTTGTTGTTTGGTGTTGGCTGCCAACCGTTCCGCGATCACTATGGACTCACCAAACTTACACGGCGTGAGATTGATGAATTCGGAATATGCGGAATTTAAGGACTTTTCGTCCGGGTGTTTTGCTTTTACCTGTTTTAACAGAGTGTCGTGATCCCTTCGTTTAGCGTAAAACTCTGCACTTTTAGCGAGTATTTTTTCAACTTCAGCTTCAATCGTTTCACCGAGTTGCACGCGTAAACTGTCGTATAAATTAAAAGCCGCGTCCGCATCTTCGGAGAGAGCTTTCAATTTAGCGAGTGAGCTTTTTAAGTTTTCGGCATCGGTCGCCGCTTCCAGTTCCTTTTCCGTTTCATCTTTTTTGCTTTCTAAGGCTTTAATCGATGCTTTCAGAGTGTCGAGTCTGCCTTGTTCACTTTGAACGGCTTCGATCGTTGCTTTGCCGTCAATGAAGCCATTTTGAGCCGTTTCAAGTTTGTTGTTGGTTTCATCACGCATCTGCGTTAATTCAGATAACCGGACATTTGTGCTGTCGAGTTTTATTTTTATATCATTTAATTTTTTCATTGTTGTTTTCTCCCTTTTTAGTTATTGGTTGTTGTCCTGACAGAGCTGCTAAAATTTCTGCATTCTTTGCCTGTTGTCCGCCTAAAGCTGCTAAAACCGATTCCGCGTCCTTTGGCGGCATTGAGGCTTGTTTTTTCTTTATATCCTCACGGATTTCGTCATAGATGTTGCGGCTTTCCGATTCTTTGTTTGCTGTCTTATCGTTACTCATAATTTTTTCTCCCTTTCCTTTCATATATTCATTACAAATTGTCATCTGAGTTTTTCAAAAAACTTTCTACCCGTCTGAAATTCCCGCTTATTCCTGAAAGTGTAGCTTGACCATCTTTTTGCTTTTTTTCGGAAAACCGCCACGCATCGCTGTCAATAACTGAATTAATTTGCTCACGGACAAGACGTGCTAAAGTTGCCGGATTTAGTGCATCCAGTTCCCAAGAATTTGAGCCGAACTCTTTGATATAAACTTTTGCTCTGGAGTCGGTTGGCTTGACTATCTGCGGCGGCGGGTTATGTTCTTCTATCTGGCTGATATTTAACGCTAATCTCTCAATTTTAATTTCACAGGCAGAGAACATCTCAAGACGATCTTTCATATCGCGTGTCATATCTAAGCCGCTTGGATCGTGGTCTCCGAAGTGAAAAATAAGCGGCGTTTGGTTAAATTCTTCATTCCAGTATTCAAGACGTTTTGCGGCAACGTGCATTTCCGATTGCGAGGCATAACCGCGACAAGCGAAAAACGGGACATCCAACTCATTACAGACTCTCTCAAAAACTCCGGCAAGGGCTTCTTTTTCGATCCACACTTCCGGGCGAAATGGTTGATCTTCCCATTTATCTACCTTAAATTGTGTTGACGCGGTTTCTAAGATTTCGCCGGGCGAGTTCCAATGATTTATAGATTGCAGATTGCGGGTCCGGTCAACAATATAATTCCAATCAATCAAACCGCCAACCCGTGCTTTACTTACGATTATGACTAATCGGTCATAGGATTTCTGCGAGTTTGGAATAATATCCTGAGCAACTAATTGATAGTAAAGTTGTCGCACCGTCATATCAAAACCCTGTGAATCATAGTCCTCTAAGATTTCGTTGGATTTCTCGATCAAAGCCTTTGCTTCGCTTCTCGGATTATATTTTTTATAGATTGTTTTCATAGTGTTTTTGTATAAAGGCAAATTTCGCACATTACTTGGTTGTCTTGATACGGCACAAGTTCCTTATCGCAAGTCGGACAACTCTCTTTTCCTGTATTTGCGTTAAAAGCGTTAAAAGTGTGTTCGCTTAGGTGTGAATCCGGCGTAGATGCTATTACACTTTGAGAAATCACATCTTCGATGTTTTCATCCGTGTAAGTTGTTTGTTTTGTATTATTTACTCGAAGGTGTGGATAGACCACATCTTCGGTGTTTTCCACATCTTCGGACGCATCTACGGGTAAGTTATTATTATCATTAGTTTTATCGTTTTTTTGATGATGAAAATCGCCTGCATCTTCGCCTCGTAGATGTGATTTTTTTGAATCACCCACATCTACGGGTAAGTTATTGTTGTGATTACTTTTATCGCTTTGATTTACTCGAAGATGTGGTTTTTCATTTTGCCTCACATCTTCGGCTGAAGGTTTTTTCGGCAATTCCCAAAACCAAACTTTATCGGTAAAGCCTACCGAATGCGGTTGTATTCCAAGTTTTGCCCGTGCGGTTCGTAATTTGTGTTGTGAAATACCCAAAGTTTCGGCTTCTTTGATGACATCGCTTGCTTTTCGCCGCCCGTCCGCTAAAGCGTTTTCAAGAAAAGAAACCGCTTCGGATTGTTCGCCGCGTTCCGTTTCATTTCCGCGTGTGCCGACAATTTCATTTTCTGTTAATGTGCTTTCACCAAGCCAAGCAAAATTTACATCCGATTTATCACCTAAAATCTGATAACCGATTGCCTTGCCTTTTGGCGAATAATTATGTTTTCTGTGAATCAAAGCCCGCCGCGTTTCGTCATTCGGGTCTTTGCCGATAAGCAAAATTGAACGTGCCGCATTTGAAAATTCCTGTGAAGATGAAACCGCCGCCCGTGCATCGCCGCCGCCTTTTGATTTATTAAAATGAATCAGATAGGAAATGGCTATTGAGAATTTCTTTGCAATTCGCTCAATGCCTGATGCGACAAAACGGGCGTGATGCTGTTTATTCAGATCAAGTTTCAAATCGGAATAGGCAAAAAGCGGGTCAATGATAACCCAAACCGGATTTGTTTCTGCGATGTAATGCTCAAAGCGTTGCAAGCCCTTTTCGTCAAACGTAAATCTTTCATTGACGATAAAGACGCGGGTTAAATCCGCTTCGCATTTTATCAGTCTTGGCACAAGTGCATCGTCCGCCGCGTCTTCGGCGGAAAATATCAAAACATTTTGCGGCTCAAACTTATCAGCAAAATGCAAAAATCCGTTTGTGATGCCGGATGCAATAGCACAAAATACCCAAGATTTTCCAACGCCTTCTTCACCTGAAAACAGGGTTACATAATTTTTCGGAATATATGGATGCCACAGCCATTCAATCTCTTTCGGCACAACTTCGCTCGCTTTGATAATTTGAAGCGGCTTATTTTCCGCTTCTTTTTCTTTTTTCGCTTTTTCACGGCTTGGCAAATGTCCGTTTGATAAACCGAAAGCGTGTAGAATTTCAAAATATCCGCACGGATTCGGCTTTTTGATGCAAGCAACGGTTTGCGTTGCCGGATCGTAAAATAAAGATGATTCGCCTTTGCCGTTGTGTGCCGGACACTTCATTTCAAACGTGTCGCGTCCTGTGGCTTTGGCTTGCGTTTCGATTCGCTGACAGAGTTCGGTATGCCTTTGTTCGTGATACTCAAAAGCAAGGGTTTGTTTATCTGTTTTTACTGTTTTCTTATTTGCCTTTGTGCCGTTCCGGTATGAATCAAGTGGCAAACTTTGCCAGTCTAAAAATTTGCCGTCTGAAATATAAACTTGATATGGTGCGTTTTCATCTGCTTTGACGGGCGTGTAAAACATCCGAGATGAATCTTTTGCGTTTTCATCAAGTGGCAAATTTGTTTCCTGTTTAGCGTATTGCCACAATGCCGAAAAATCCTTTGCCGGAATTTCAGACTCTAAAGGCAAACAAACACGATAACGCGGTTCGGCGGATGGATTCTTTTCCGTCCGCCTTAGGTGTGAGTGAGTGGAATAAATTGCATAAGCCGATTGCAAAGCCGTTAAATTTGTTTTAATCGTTTCAAAATCAGCGTTATGGTCGATGTCTAAAACAAGCATAGAAACGGCTTGGACGTTCTCTTTTCGTCTTAAAGCAGGTGAAAAAATAGCAGGTGAAAACAAAGCACCGTCCTTTTCCTTACGCACGGCTGGTTTCTGAAAGCGTTCTGTTAATTCCGTCCAAGTTCGGCGGACGGTTTGCGGTTTGTTGTCGGTTTTTGATTTGAAAACAGAGATTGCAAAACTATTCATATCGTTTCATCCTCCGTTCAAAATTTTGGTTTGTGATTTCAACCTCGCGTTCCGTCCGACAGCATCGACAAAGCGGTACTAATCGAAAACGGAAGCCGTCCAACTGTGCATTCGCTTTACATTCATAACATTCGATAATGCCTAAATTTCTTGATGCGGCTTGTGCTTCGGTAAATTCAAATACAGGTTGTATTTCTTGGCGTGGTGTTTTACAATAGGGCCGGTGAAAGTTTTTGTTCAAGCCGCGTTTAGCAGACGCGGTTTTTTTATTTTTCATCGCGGCTCACCTCGTTTTGCTGATTTCCGCCGTTTGCAATCCATCTATCCAATGCGTTTTTATCGTACCTGTACTGACGCAAGCCGATTTGAACAAAAGGAAGTTTCCTTTGCCGCGTCAATTCATAAATTCGGGCTGGTTTTAAATCTAAAATTTCGCTCACATCCGAAGCAGTTAGTAATTTTGTTGTCATTTCTAAAATCTCCTATATTAAAAAAATCGCTAATCAAGTGAGTTGCACTCATCTGATATAACGACGATAGAAAACTTCTAAACTGATGTCATTTTTTTGAAGCGGAAAAATTCACGTCATTTTTTCACTCTGAATTTTTCCGCTTCTTGCCGAATGGTCTAACGGGTAAATCGAAGGTTTCAAACTTATTGAATGCTTTTCTTAACCTATCTTCTGCTGATATTTTTTGACGTTTGTTATTTGAGTCAATGTTTTGGAAGTCTTCAATATAAGGAAAAATTTCCCACAAATAAGTAAAACCGTGTTTGTTCCAGATGGCTAGCCATTCCGTTTGAGAATAATCATCTTTTTGATTTTGCTTAAAACCATACTCGTTTAAGGCATCGCTCATACGTTTTGTGTATTGCTTAATGTGTTCTGTAAATGCCTTGATCGCAAGTTTTTCATATTCTTTTATATCTTCATAAATATTGAACTCTCTAACATCAAACATCGCGGGTTGGGGTAAAGTTTTAAAAGGAAAATTTTCTATATAAGTATCAAAATTCTCAAACCAATGTTTCTTATCTTGGAAGTCTCCAATGTTTATATAATAATTTTTTTGATTTTCTACCAATAAATTTTGATCTAGTTCCGGCAATTCACGATACAAGCCTTTAAGCATTTCGATTGGAAGTTCATAAGCCAAATGCCGCATAGGTAACCCAAATTGGTTAGCTCCGGTTTCAATTTGGCATATTAAAAGATGAAATATCCAGAGAGATTCAAAGGTATTGTGATAACTGCCAAAAAATAAATTATAACGCTCGATAATATCGGTAATTTTATTGAGTAAAATATCTGTTTTAACTTTTAATTTTTCTTTTGAAAAATCATTTTGATTTATCACATCATAATTGAAAACTCTTAGTTTGGTTTCAATTAGGTTTGAAAAAAAAAGATAGTCTTTCTCTGATATTGCGGGTGTCAACATCCAATTATGTTCAGATAGACGCGGAGTCATTTGTTCGTGCCTTCCAAATATATCAAAATGAAACTGATATATATTTTTTACATCTTTCCAAAATCCGGGATTGTGTTTAATAAAATAATGTAGAAAATTTTCTTGATAAATAAAGGCTTCAACAAGCGGAAATTTCCATTTAGGTCTTTGAGTAATATTCATTTCCATAGCTTAAATTTTTGAGTGCCAAATGAGTGCCAACTCTGCCAAAACCAGCAAAACTCAATAAAACTATTATAAACTAAAAAGCGGTATAACGCAGTATTAAACGAAGTAAAATAAATTCAGCTAAACTCAAGAAAACAACGGCTTTAGATTGTGGTTCAGGAGGTCGAGGGTTCAAATCCCTCTAGCCGCCCTTTTATTTTCTTTATCCTTCCAATAAAATAAATTTTAATACTTTTGTTTAACTGCTTATTTTGTAGTAATTTGTTCAATAGATGAATAATTTGTCTGCAAAAATTGAGCAAGAATTTTCGAAAAAGAAAATTGTCATCGTCGGTGATTTGGTTGCTGACCAGTTTTTACGCGGCACGATCAACCGCGTTTCGCGTGAGGCACCCGTGTTTATTTTGCGACACGATAAAACGGAAACTTTTGGCGGTGGTGCGGGAAATGCGGCGGTTAATGTTGCTTCGCTTGGCGGCGATTGTATTGTAATCGGTTTGATCGGAATAGATTCAAATGGTGAGAAACTAAAAAATATTCTGTTTAAATCAGAAGTAAACTGCAAATTTATTATTGAATCGAAAAAAATTCAGACAACGACAAAGGTTCGTGTTTTAGCCGGACAAAATTACGCCCCGCGTCAGCAGGTTATACGGATTGATTACGAAAATACTGCGGAGATTAGTGCAGAACTTATTGAGAAGTTAGAAGAAAATGTGATTACTGCAACTGAAAACGCTAATGCAATTATAATTTCCGATTACAATTACGGCGTAGCAAATCCCGAAATCGCAAAACTCTGTGCAAAAATTTCAAAAGAAAAAAACATTCCGCTTCTGATTGATTCGCGTTTTCGCCTTAAAGAATTTGCAAATGCGACAACCGCAACGCCGAATCAGGAAGAAGTCGAGCAACTTCTGGGAGAAAATTTTACCGAAAAAGATTGCGTAAATCTACGTGAACAACTCAACCTGCAAGCCCTTTTGATCACCCGCGGAAACAAGGGAATGCTTTTGATTGAAAACAATAAACCCCCGCAGGAAATTAAGGCTGTCGGCTCATCCGAACCTGTTGACGTAACGGGTGCGGGCGATACGGTTATCGCAACTTATGCTTTGGGTTTGGCAAGCGGTTTGAGTTTTTATGATTCGGCAAAACTTGCCAATCACGCGGGCGGAATTGTCGTGATGAAAAAAGGTACGGCTTCGGTAAGTCCAAATGAATTAATCAAATCAATCGAAAATTTGGAAGAAGATAATAAAACCTCTACTGCACAAAATTAATGATTTCAACAAATAATAATTTTGCACCGATTTTAGAACGCAATCGTTTAATGGCACGGGTTGCGATTGAGCGTCGGAATAAAAAAAGAATCGTTCTGGCAAACGGCTGTTTCGATCTGTTTCACGTCGGACACATACGCTATCTGACAGGTGCGAAGGAACTTGGCGAATGCTTGATTGTCGGGATAAATTCCGATGAGCAGGTGAGAAAATTAAAAGGTGGAAATCGTCCGTTTATGCCTGAAAATGAACGTGCGGAAATCGTTTCGGCTTTGAAATGCGTTGATTTTGTCACGATTTTTCCCGAACCGACGGTTGAAGAATTAATCCGTGCGATTCGTCCCGATTTTCACGCCAAAGGAACTGATTACACTGTTAATACAGTTCCCGAAAGAGAAATCGTCAGAGAATACGGCGGACAAGTCGCCATCGTCGGCGACCCGAAAGATCATTCGTCAACGAATTTAATTGAACTAATGGAAAACGCGGGGACGCGGGGACGCGGGGAGGGAGAGAAAGAACTCAAATCGTAATTTTATTTCTATTTCCCCGCGTCTCCCCATCGCCGGTCTCCGTGTCGTAAAAATGTGGATTTCAAAAACAAAAGAAGATTTAATCATCGAAGTTTGGGAAAAGCTCGATTGCGAAGATGTTGGTGCGAAAGAAATCGAAGCTATTGAAACCGTCGTGCGGGATGTTTTCGGTTCAAACGCTGTCGAAAGTCCAATGATTATTGCACGACTTTTAGCTGATGAAGGTGCGGAACTTCGCCACGCGGAGATTTTGGAACTGGATGTTAAACGCCGTTTGGAATCACCCTATGATGCGATGTTTCGCAATATTTTGAAGTTTTCCGATTTCAATCAGACATTAAATTCCATCCGCCAATTAGAAAATCTGCGGCAAAAATTCTTAAAGGAAAATGACAAAGAAGGCTTGCGGCTCGTCCGCGAAACGGGAATAAAAGGCAAAAACCGGGCGGCGATGATTTCCAAAAATCCGAAAGTTGACAAAACCAAACGTGCGGAAAAAACCGAGATCGCCGAATGGTTCAGACTCTATCTGCAATCGCCCGAAATTTTCGAAAATTGGGTGAAACTACGGCAAAAATCAAAAGATTTCAAAGAAAAATTCGACACGGAAAATTCTGATTAAATGCGAAGATTTTACGCTCCGAGAAAGGACTTTAAAAATAATATAATCCTTCTGAATGCTGAAGAAACAAGACATTTAAAGAATGTTTTGCGGTTATCCGAAGGAGATGAAATTTCCGTTTTTGACGGTGAAGGAAATGAATTTTTGTGCGAAATTAAAAATATTGACAAAAAACAAACTTCCCTTCAAATCGTTAAGGAAATTTCAACAAATTCAAACGAATCGAATTTGGATTTAACTTTAGCTGTTGTGATTTTAAAGGGTGATAAATTCGATTTGGTAATTCAAAAATCAGTCGAACTCGGCGTTATAAAGTTTGTTCCCATAATTACAAAAAGATGCGACGTTAAACTGCGAAACGAAGAGAAAAAATTGGAGCGTTGGCGGAAAATAATCATCGAAGCATCAAAACAGACGGGGCGTGCGAAATTGATGGAAATAACCGAGCCGTTTGAGTTTGAAGATTTTGTTGAAGATGCGAATGGAACGAAGATTTTATTTTCCGAACGCGATGGCAAAAGTTTTTCTGAAATTAAATCCAACAAAACAATGACCGCCGTTATCGGTTCGGAAGGCGGTTGGGAAGATTCGGAAATCGAATTGGCAAAAAAAAACGGTTTTCAAATAATCACATTCGGCGGCAGAATTTTGCGGGCGGAAACGGCGGTTATTTCTATTGCAGCGATTTTGCAGCATCGCTTCGGAGATTTGATTTAAGACGAAAAAGACGGACATAAAAAAAGTCCGTCTGCTAAAAATTTAAGAAAAAATCTAGAAATCACTTTTACGGATATAAGCATCGCCGCGGGGTTTCATTTCGGCATTTTCACCAATCGAATAAATCGCCGACTTCAATAAATCTCCCGTATCAACTAAAAAATTTACTGTTCCTTTAGCTTTTACATCGGGATCATCAAATTGAATGATCATATAATTTTTCTTCTTTTTGATAAATCTTCCGCCGATACCCGCTCCCGGAATCGGCAATGCACTAACAACTCTGCCTGTTCCCGACTGCATTTGTTTTTGGCTCGGATAAATTACGATCATTGACTGATAAGGAATTGAGAATTTTTCCTTTCCGTCTTTGCCGAAAAAAACGAGCCGTTCGTTTGTCGTGTCGAATTTCAAAGTTCCATCCTGAGATTTACTGAAACCGTATAAACCGCCTTTATATACAACCTCAATAGCTTCAAGCATTTTCTGTTCGGTAGGTTGTTTTGCCTGAACTTGTTTAGCCTTATCATTTTCCGTATTACTTTCGGCAGGGCGAACCTGAGCAAATAAATTCGCTGTTGTGATAGATAAGCTAATGATTAATAGAATAAATAATTTTTTCATATTGTCCTCTTTTTTTGATTTTCAAGGGGGAAATGATTGAGCTTTTAATTTATAGACGCATTCCGCCGATAGTTCGTTGCCACGCGAGCGTTTGTTTTAGAACTCCAAGACGATTTTTATCTTCGTCCGAGCAATCTAAAGATAATTTTCTGATAATTTCCTCCAGAAGCGGAACGGCAAAAAGTCCAGCGTGGGCGACGACCTGTGAATAATAATGAATCTGCATACAATCGCTTTCGTCTGTGTGAAAATTTTTCACGGTTTCGCCGTCAATTTTATAAACTTCCTGTCCTGCGGGAACGACTCTATGCGGAACACCTTGCAGAATTTTTCCATTTTCATCTTTTGCACCGAGCAGTAAAATTCCTATCAAAAAACCCTGTTCATTCAAATAATCGGGACTGAAATTCCCAAGTTCGGGCTTTGGCGAAAGCCGCGGACCGTAGTTGGCATATTCGGGATTTATCAGCATCGAATTATAAATTACACCGATAATTTCTGAATCATTTTCAAGCGGCAGCGAGACAAAATTTGCAAACCCGAAATCTTCCGAATCAGGCGGATTCGCTACATCCAGCGAGTCAATCACACGCCCGACATAATCTATATGAGAATTTGATTTTACGATTTTTGCAATTTTCATAAACAGCCTTCAGCTATCAGCTAATAGCTATTTTTAATGACAAATTAAGTTGGTAACAGTTGAAAAACAAACTATCCATTATCAACTATCAGCTATCAACTTTTAGACAGAGATATATTTTGATAAAAGTCGATAGTGGATAATTGATAGTTGATAGTTGCCGTTGCGACAACTTAACTTGTCAATACAGCTATTTTCTAAACTCTCCCCGCAAGTTCGGGAATAATATACAGAAGCCACCAGAAAAATATTTGGATTCCGAGAATGGGAAAACTCAGTCCCATACTTATCAGAGATAATCTTTTACCGCCCGCTTTCGGGTGTTTTAGTGATATGCCGACACCGTAAATGCCTATTACAAATGTAACGGGAATAAATAAAATACCCAAAAAAGGTACCATTGAATAGACGAAACTTGCCCAAGCCATTTCGGAAACTGAATTCCTGTTTATTTCAAATAAATCGGTAATTTCTTCAGTTTCCGCATTTTCAATCAGAAAAGATTTGCCCTGCAAGCGATACGAAGATCGCAGAGTATCGAGCGGCTGATAATCTTCATTTAAAACTTTACCGCAAACCGGACAATATTTCGCCGTTTCCCGTTCAGCTTGAGTTCCGCACGCAGGACAAATCAATGAGGGAGAGACAAAGGGACGGAGAGACGGAGAGAATTTTTCTCCCCGTCTCTCGCTCTCCCGCTCTCTTTGTCCTTTTCTCTTCATCTTCGCCGTCCTTTGCTGATATTTTTGCCCGAAAAACTGAAATTAAGATTATTATTTTGGGAGAACTTTTGTAAAGCCCCGAGAAAAATTTGCCTGTCCTGATTTGTTATAACGGCGGTTACATCCGCTGTCTCCAAAACGTATGGATAACCCAAACCGATAACGCACTCGGCACGAACAACATCTAAAACTTCATTCAATAAACCCTCTTCATAAACCCACGTCGGCACATCAACTCTGGCGGGATTTGAACCGCCCGTCGTTTGCAAATATGAAAAACCGACGATGGATTTTTCCGATTCCGAATCAATAAAGGCATCCAAGCCCTTACGTTTAGAATAACAGAAACAAGTTCTGTCGCCCCAACTTTTTAGCAATTTTTTATCATTTGAAGTTTTACTTGAAAGAATAGTTGCATCATAAAGCGTTTGTTTCCGTGCAGTTATGCGGGCTTCAAAAGCATCCAAAAAATTTAACAAATCTCTTGCAAAACTTCTGTCAACATAACCGACAATCGGAACTTTTGTTAAAACCGAATAATTTACGAGTTCAACCAATTTATTTGTAAATGCTTCCTGAACTTCCGATCTCGGATGCGGCGTGGAAAGAAGAAGCGTTCCGTCATAAAAAGCAATCGGCATTTTCTCGCCCTTCTCACGCCAATTTTTATGTTTGTCTAAAAATTCCTTCGCCTTATCAATTTCCGCATTAAATCTTTTCTGTCCGATGAGGTTTTCGGGTTTTAAGGGTTCTTCTTGATTTTCAAGCAATTCCTGCGGGGAAATTATTTTGAAATGAGCATTTTTTTCGTATGTTTTTTCTTCATTGTGCGGATTTTCAAACCAGCCGATCTGGATCGCACCGACGGGCAGAGACGTTTCTTTTTCAGCGTAAAGCTGGCTTCCGTCCGCCGCAAATGTCGTGCGATTCTGTAATATGGAATTTGCCCAAAATCTTGCTTCTTCGTGGTTATTCCAACTCGTTCCAAATTCAATCGAAAATGAATTTTGATCGTCTAATTCTTTTGAGGGAATCGCTCCGATATTCTCGCTGTGAGAAATTTTTTGGCGGACTTTCTCGCTTGAAAGCCGACTAATTTTTTGCAAAGTTCCGATATATTCGGACAAATCCCTTTTCTGTGCTTCATCAAAATCAACAAAATCCTGAAGTTGATTTTTCAGTTCATAATTTAATAATTCGAGATAGAGCATTAATTTTTATCCTTAGATTCTAAACTATCCTCAGACTCTTATCTAAAATCGCTTGTCTCATAAGGTTGATTTTTCTGTATTTCCGAATCAGTCGGCGACGGCGTAGGTTTAGCAGCTGATGCAATAAATACAATTCCTATCTGAATAATCAAAAGCAAAATTATTATGAATGGAAATCCAATTACCAAGCCGAGTCCGGGAAGTATGATATTTATTCCGCCCTTCATCAACCAACCGACCAAACAAATAAATGTCAGAACAGATAGTAAAATTGCAAATATGATCAAAATTGATGAGATGATATTCATAGTGATTTTATTTTACACGACTCGTCCGCCGTTTTAAGAAATCCATCAAAACAAACTGCGTCAAATTATTCGGGTTGGCAAAATATGCTTTGCCGCGTGTCATTTCCGACATTTTTTTGACGAATTCGACCAAATAATAATCGCTGGCGAGCATAAACGTATTTATCATTATATTGCTTTTGCGGCAGGCTTGAACTTCTTTGAAAGTTTCCGCCATTACAAATGGATCGTTGCCCATCGAGTTTTTGTAAAGCATACGTTTCTCATCGCTCTGCACGTCTGAATAACGGCGATAACTCAGATAAGCAGGATTTGATGTTTCCATAAATGCGGCGGTTGGTTTGCCGTCGGTAACCATTACGATCTGCTTCATTTCTTTGTGTTGTGCATTTAATAAACGCCTAGCCAATTTTAAGCCTTCCGCCGTGTTTGTGTGATACGGTCCGACCTGCGTCGTTGCAAGTTTTGCAAGCGGCAATTCTTCGGCATCGTCGTGAAATAAAACGATTTTTAATGAATCGCCCGGATATTGTGTGCGAATTAAATGAGCCAAAGCCAACGCGACTTTTTTGGCGGGCGTAAAACGATCTTCGCCGTATAAAATCATTGAATGCGAGCAGTCGAGCATTACGACCGTCGCACAGGAAGATTGATAATCCTGCTGATAAACGTGCAAATCTTTATATTCCAAATTAAGCGGAACGCCCAAGCCTTCACGCTGAATTGCCGATAAAAGCGTAGTATTTACATCAAGATTTATCGTGTCGCCGAATTCATATTGCTTGGAACTCATCGCCGCTTCGATGCCCGTATCGAGGTGCGGAGTTTCGTGTCTGCCGATGGAAGATTTTCCGACCGAACCGAGAAGTTTTTGCAGAGTTTTAAAGCCGAGAAAATCGAGTCCTTTTTCCGTCAGCTGAAAACGTATATCACGCGGCAAAGGTTGACCGATTTCGCCTTCACCGTTTCCCTGTCCCGGCTGCATTTGCTGCTGCTGCTGTTCCTGTTCGATCTCTTTCAAATCCAGATAGCCTTCTTCAGCCAGACGCTCGATCAAATTATTCAACAATTCTTCCAAAAGCGAACCCTTAAATTTTCCGTCATTCTCGGCAAGCATTTTTTCAACATCGAGTTCATCGAGAATTCCCTTCTCTAAAAGTGCCTGAAGAAGTGCCTGCCGCAAACCGTCGAGCGTGTCGTCCATCTGATTCTGTTGGCGGGAATACCAGTAATCCTCGTTAAATCCCGAATCCAAAACCATTTCGGACAAAGCATCCATTAAATCGCCCAAATTCACTCCGAAAACATCGAATCCATTAAACTTTGAATAGCGGATGAACTTCATAAACCCTTTATTGCTCCTTGTTAGAAAAAATGACGCATTTGCTATCTGCGAACTGTTTGTTTATAATCATTATATCAAATAACTCTCCTTTTAGTATCTACTCTTCCCGAGAATTTAATATATGGCTCTCCTCGTATTTAAATGAAACCACAAGGAAGGTAATAATAATGAAAAAATTTATAGCAGTATTGGCGATGTTTTTCGTCTTCGCAGTCGGTATTCCCGTCTTATCAGTCAATGTTTATGCCGGCGGGGGCGGACAGAACAAAGGCAAACAAGGTAAAGGCTTTAAGAAACAAAAGAAGCAAAAAAACAAACATCATAAATTCAAATATCAGCAAGCCGAGAGAAGAGATTATTACCATCCCGCAAGAAGAGATAATCGTCGGGCTGACAAAAGAGATTATCGCCGGGACAGACGCAATTACGAACGTGCCGAAAGAAGATACGACAGACGCGATCAGAGAAGAAAATATGACAGACGTGATCGGAGGATGGATTACAGACGTGCTGAAAATCGTTACAGACGCGATCAGCAGAGAAGAGAAGAGATAAACAAAAGATTAGAGCGAACAGATGAGAGACGGGCTGAACGGCAACAGGCATACATTCGTGCCGAGCGAAGAGATGAACGACGTGCCGAGCGTCGTAATATCGAACGCAGAAATCGCCGTATTGAAAACCAACGGGCATATCAGGATTCCATCCGCCGCGACAATGACCGCCGCGATGACTACCGCCGTGATGATTATCAGCGTGGTGATTACAATGATGATTCGGATTATAACGACGATTGGGACGATAATAACGATGATTACAGGTATCAAGACAACTACGCTTACCAGCCCGATTATTTTGATTATGTTGCTCCCGGTTCGAGTTATGCAACACCAGTTTATTCAAATTATGTTGCCGCCAGTCCGAGTTATACTCCAACCTATTCGAGCTATGACGAAAACATCAATCCGCTTTATGACGATTATTACGAAGACAGACTTGATCAGCCTTCATTTTATCGTCGCCATCGTAATCTGATAAATATCGGAATCGGAGCAGGTGCAGGTGCAATTGTCGGCGGAATTATGGGCGGTAAAAAAGGTGCTTTAATCGGAGCCGGAGTCGGTGCCGGTGCCGGTGCGGCTTATACTTACGGAATTAATCCGAAGGAAAGGCAATACTAACTCAGAAATTAATCCGACTAACAATTAATTGAACTAATTGAGCCGTGAATAGTTTTTAAAACTGTTCACGGCATTTTATTCGCTTTGGCTTTTTCCAGTAAAAAATAAGTCGTTATCAAACCTGATAGAATCCCAAAAACCAAACTTGCCCCTAAAGCCAAAGTTATTAATAGTCCTGCTCCCAATCCATGGGGATCATCCAAATTAGGATTATAACTAATTTTGGTCGCAATTACACTACAACTCACACTACCAATCATAATCAGCAGGAAAACAACTAAGCCCGTCAAATATGGATGATTTATAAAAAATTCTTTCATAATTAATTAAAACTATCCAAATCGGTCAAATCTTCATAGATCATCCCGCGTCGGTCGCGTTTTGCTTTTGTCGTTGCTTCAAAACCGCCATCCTCGGAACGAGAGATTTTGTTTTCGGCATATAAACCTTCAAGCACGAATTCACACGCTGAAACGAGATGGGCTTTGTCGTTTTTGTCCAATGCAAGCGGCGTAATTGCAGATTCAATAAGCTGCGGAACGCTTTCGAGAAGCATCACGCATTCTTCCGCCGAAGCGGTTTCGCTCAACAAAATTTTGTTGCCTTCATCGAACCAACGCACCGTCGGCTCAAAATCAATTCCTAAAAAGAAACCTTCAAAGATGACGCCCGCCGCACGTTTTATCAATTCTTTTGCCAATTTCTCCGCACCGATTTGTTCGCCTTCGTATTCGAGTTCCATTTTGCCGGTCATCGCCGGAAGTGCTGAATAAACATCGGAAATTCTCGGAACTAACTTGTTTTCACCCGTTATTAAAGCACGTCTTTCAGCGTTGGAAACAATTGCTTCCAAAACACTTATCGGAAATCTTTGCGAAACGCCCGAACGCTTATCAACTCTTTGATCGTCGCGTGCTTCAAAGGCGATTTGCTCAATGATTTCAGAAATAAATTCGGGAATTTCTAAATTAAAATCTTCGAATCCTTCGCGTTCCGTCCAAGCCTCTTGATTCGTGATCGAAACGCCGAGATGCAATTCTTTCGGATAATGTGTTTGAATTTCCGCACCGATTCTGTCTTTTAGCGGAGTAATAATTTTCCCGCGAGCCGTGTAATCTTCGGGGTTTGCGGAAAAAACCAACATCAGATCAAGTGGCAGACGAACGGGATAACCTTTTAACTGCACATCGCCTTCCTGCATTATATTGAATAATCCGACTTGGATTTTGCCCGAAAGATCGGGCAGTTCATTCATTGCAAAAATTCCGCGGTTTGCTCTCGGAAGAAGTCCAAAGTGCATCGTCAATTCATCCGACAAATTTTTGCCTTCCTTCGCCGCTTTGATCGGATCAACATCGCCGATTATGTCCGCAATCGTTACGTCAGGCGTTGCGAGTTTTTCGACAAAACGATTTTCCCGCGAAACCCACGCAATCGGCGTTTTGTCGCCTTGTTCTTCAACTTGTTGTTTACCAAAAGCCGAAAGCGGTTCGAGCGGATTATCATTCGTTTCCGAACCTGCAACAATCGGCATTTCGTCGTCGAGAAATTCCGTCAATTGCCTGATAATACGGCTTTTAGCCTGTCCGCGAAGTCCTAGCAGAATGATATTGTGCTTGGACAAAATCGCATTAACGATCTGCGGCACAACCGATTCTTCATAACCCAAAATGCCTTCAAATAATTTCTCTTTATTCTGTAGTTTCTTAATAAGATTCGCCCGCATTTCGTCTTTAACCAAACGCGATTCGTAACCGTTATTTTTTAATTCACCCAATGTTTTTGCTCTACTCATAACTCCTTCTACTTCCCTTTTTCGTCAAATTAAATCTTTGCTCCAATCAAATAAATGACCGCTTCATCACCGACAACCCGTGCCGAATGAATCGTATTTGCGGGCATAAAATCCCTGTCGCCGGCTTCCAAAATAACTGTTCCAAAATCTTCAATCTTCAACTCCAATTTACCCGAAATTATCCAATGCGACTGGTCTTCGCCGTGTTTGTGTCTGCCGTAATTTCTGCCCGGATTATCGCTCCATTGAAATACAGAAAAACCCTCATCTTCCATTTGCTGACGTAGTTCTTCGACATTTGGATTTGAATTTTTATTCCATTTTTCGATTCTATAATCAGATTTCATATTAAGACAGATTTCAGATTTCAAATTTCAAATTTCAGAATTTGGCTTTGATAGTTCAATTTTATCTTAATCTGAAATTTTAATTCTCTAATAAGTATCTGAAATCTGAAATTTGAAATCTGAAATTTTCTTCCCTAATCTTTATCATAAAATGTTCCACTCTCAAGTTTTTCTTTAAACTCTTTCCGAAATTGAGTCATTTCCGCGTCGAACTCCTCTAAATCCCTTCGTCGCTCATAAGATTCTCTCTCTTTATCGGTTAAAAATTTTGCCCCTTTAATATCCGAATTTTTCAAGGAATCCGCCCAACCGTTTAATTGTTTGGCAATAATTTCAGCACATCTTCTCAAATCCAAAATATCCTCTTTAAATTTACGAAAACTTTTCAGATGCCCGAAAATATATGTCATCGAACGGCATTCACCCACCGAACCTTTGGCAATATAAATATATTGTATCAATTCTTTGTTAGTTCCGCGTTCAAAACCTTCGGCAATATTATTTGAAATAGAAACGCTCGCCCGCTCAAGCTGATTTTTCAAATCTCCCAAACCTTGAAATTCAGATTTTGCTCTCGTCGTAAACTCAAATACTTTAACGGCAAATTCAATTGCATCCTTCCAAACAGGCAAGTCTTCAAATCGTTTATATTTCATAAGGCAATAAGACAGATTTCAGATTTCAGATTTCAAACTTCAGATGGTTTTATGTGTTCGTTTTATTTGATAATTTTGTCTTAATTTAAAATCAGATAATTTTACCTCTCAATCAAAAACCTCAAAACTTCTCGCCATATGAAATCTGAAATTTGAAATCTGAAATCTTCTTAGCCTGAAATTTGAAATCTGAAATCTGAAATCTTCTTCAAACTATAATACAATTTTTCTATGACACAACACGATTCGACAGAAAAATTTGAAAACACCATCGGCATAAATTTTCAGCTTTATAACAGTTTATTTTTATCCCTGCCGTTTTACCAAATTGAAAAAACGGGAATTATGCTTTCACTTTTTAGTCAAATCTGCGAAGAGGGTTTTGAAAAAAGTAAAAGTCCGATGCAAATTATTGATGAATTCTTTGCAACAAATACTTCACTAAAAGATGAAGATAAAAAGTTGGATTTATTATTTCGTTTTGTCCAATATGCCGAGCGTCAGGTCGTATTATTCGATGCTCTTGAGGATGCTTCTTTTAATAAACTTCATAATATGAACGGCAACGGAACGCTGAACCATCTGGAAAATATGGTTTTGCAAAACAGCAAGCAGCAAGAACTTGCCGAAAGAATAGAAACCTTCAGCGTTCGCCTGGTTTTAACAGCACATCCGACGCAATTTTATCCCGGTTCGGTTCTCGGAATCATCAATGACTTAGCCGCCGTAACTGATAAAAATGATGTCGCTCAAATAAAAATTCTTCTTCAGCAACTCGGACGCACACCGTTTTTTAAAAAACAAAAACCGACTCCATTTGATGAGGCAACCAGTTTGATCTGGTATCTTGAAAATGTCTTTTATCAAGCCATTGGCGAAATCATAGCTGAATTAAAAAGCACATTTTCCGAAACGGATTTTTCTACTCAAAACCTAGTCCAAATGGGCTTCTGGTCGGGCGGCGACCGTGATGGGAATCCATTTGTAAAAGTTGATACAACATTGAAAGTCGCAGGTGCTTTAAAAACCGCCATCTTGCGAAGCTATCACCGCGATGTGCGAAAATTAAAACGCCGCCTGACATTCTCAGGCGTTGAAAATCTTTTGTCCGACCTTGAAATCAAACTTTATGCGAATGCCTTTCAATCCATCACAAATTCGGACTTAACCAAAGCCGATATTTTAGATTCATTAAACGACATCCGCCAAATAATAATTGAAAAACATAATAGTTTATTTGTGAATTTGATAGATGATCTAATTTATAAAGTTAAACTTTTCGGTTTGCATTTTGCCTCTCTGGACATACGGCAGGACAGTTCAGTTCACCAAAATATTCTTGAGCAGGTCTCTGAAAAAACAGATATTTTGCCTGAAAATTACAAATCACTTTCCGAAGATGAAAAAATCGAAACGCTTTTAAATATTAAGCAACCGGTTGATGCGGAAAACTTTGAAGACGAAATTACAAAAGACACTTTTAAAAACATACAAGCCGTAAAAAGGATTCAGGAACAAAACGGAGAAGCGGCTTGTAATCGCTACATCATTTCGCACACACAAAATGCTTTGAATGTTATCGAGGTCTTCGGTTTGTTTTTGCTCGGTGGTTGGCAAAAAGAAAATTTAACGGTTGATATTATCCCACTTTTCGAAACGGTTGAAGACTTACAAAATGCTTCAAAAGTTATGCGTAAGCTCTATGAAAACAAAATTTACCGCAATCATCTGAATAAAAGAAATGATACACAAACCGTGATGCTTGGTTTTTCCGACGGCACAAAAGACGGCGGTTATTTGATGGCAAATTGGGGAATATACAAAGCCAAAGACGAACTTACAAAAGTATCACGTGAGTTTGGAATTGACGTAATTTTCTTTGACGGACGCGGCGGACCACCCGCCCGGGGCGGCGGAAAAACACATAAATTCTACGCCTCGATGGGCGGAAATATTTCCGATAGAGCAATCGAATTAACCGTGCAGGGTCAGACGGTTTCATCAAACTTCGGCACAATTGATGCCGCCCGTTACAACATCGAACAACTCATTCACGCGGGAATTTATAACCAGATTTTCGGTGAGCGACGAGAAACTTTTTCCGACACGGAAGAAAGATTGATGCAGAATTTAGCGGAAATTAGTTTTGCAGCTTACTCGGAACTCAAAAATCATCCGGCATTTCTTGAGTATCTTGAAAATGTCAGTCCGCTTAAATTTTACGCCCAGACAAATATCGGCTCGCGTCCGGCAAAACGCGGCGGTTCTTCAAGTAAATTATCGCTTGATTCCCTGCGTGCAATTCCCTTCGTCGGTGCGTGGAGTCAGATGAAACAAAATGTTCCCGGATTTTACGGCGTTGGAAGTGCTTTAGATGAATTGGAAAAAAGCGGAAAATTAAACGAAGTTACCGAACTATACAAAGATAATCCATTTTTCAAAGCTTTAATTGACAACTGTGAAATGGCAATGCAGAAAACATTTTTTCCGCTGACAATTCATCTTAAAAACGATAAAACTTACGGTAAAATCTGGCAGAAAATTTATGAAGAATACACTTTATGCGAAAAATATTTAGCAATTATCACACAAAAATCTACATTTATGACCGATTTCCCCGTCGCCCAACAGTCCGTTCAAGTGCGTGAAAAGATCGTTTTACCATTAACAACTATTCAGCAATATGCCTTAATAAAAATTCGTGAAGATAAAACGGATTTGAAGAGTGCTTACGAAAAATTAGTCGTGCGATGTTCATTCGGAATCATCAATGCGGGAAGAAATTCAGCGTAAAAATGGATAACGGTCAGCGGAAAGTGAATAATAAAAATTATCCGTTATTCGTTATCCATTTTCCATTTCCTTCTTCGTCTAATAAATTTTGAACTAACAAAAAATAATGAAAAACCCGAAAGAACCGTCACAATTCCAAGAATCGAAAATGCCCGCAACAGATAATTGTTGATATTATCCCGACCGAGAAAATCCATCGTATGAAGCATCCAAAGGAAATCGAAAATCCGCCATTTCGTTGTGCGGAATGCTCCGATTTGTCCCGTTTCTGCTGATAAATAAACGGTCAGATCATTTTCATAAGTTATCGCCCAGGCAGGCAAAGGCTTTTCCCGATATTCGTGATGTCCGCCGACATTATCTTTTGTCAGATAAATTATTTCTTGAACTTCAAGCGGTTTTGCCAGAGATTCCGCTGCGATTTGTTTTGCTTCTTGCTCCGTAATGTTTTCACGAATCTCTCCGCTAATTGCATCAGCAACAATAAAATTCTTATCTTTGCCTGCAACTGCAAATTCATAAAACGGCGAACCCGAAATTTCGATTACACGCATATTTTCGATTTTCGGTGCATTTTGGGAATTTTCAATTTTTCCAATAACAGCTTTCGGCGAAATAAAATCCTGACTAAAATTGATCTCCGCTTTCTCTTTGCGAAAAAGATCACCGTGGATTTCGTCAATATCCGTCCAACTAAAATAAAGTCCGCCGAGCGTCCAGAAAATGAACTGAATACCGATAAAAATTCCCAGATAACGATGCGATTTTCGTATGTAGTATTTGTAGTTGAATTTTTTCATTTTCAATGTTTATGTCCTTTACCTTTTTCCGTCGGATCGGCTTTGCTTTGAATTTCTTCGCGGACATATTTGACGACTTCAGCAATTTCCTTTTCGCTCAATTTGTCTTTGAAAGCGGGCATTTCGTTCTCTTCGCCGTATTCGACTTGCCGGATGAAATCAGCCTCCGAATGATCCAAGGCGTGTCCTTTCAAAAATGAAATCCCTTTCCCTTTAACACCTTCGCCATTTTCGCCGTGACATTTTGCACAATTTGTTTTGTAGATTTCACTTGCAGAAACTTCTTTTGCCACTTCGCCGATTTTCTTAATTTTTGTTAAAACAATTTCCCCGTCTTTTTTCTCAAGTTCAAATTCGACCTTATCGCCGACTGCTGCCGATTCCGGCAAACTTTTATCCACAAACGGAAAATCCATCATCATCGCCGACATTAAACCTTCGATATTTTCGTGGTCAATCGTAATTTCGCTTTTTTCGGCGTTAACCGCTTTGATAACTCCGACGCTTTTGTAAATTGGACTTTCAATTTTCTCAACTTTGTTTTCCGTATTACACGCAAATAAACCAAAGACAATCGCAATAATCAAAAATGATATTTTTATAACTTTTATTGAGTTCATAATTTTTATCTACCTGCTCGCAATAATCTTTTCAACATCAAAATCTGCCCTTTGTGCTGTGCTTCGTGGTCAATCAAATGGTGCAGAACATACCGCAGAGTAACCTCGATTCGTCTGCCGTCTTTTTTGTTAAAACCGAAATATGTTTCGAGGTCTTCATCACCGAATTTCTTCAAAGTTTCAAGGCAATCGCCGCGAACTTTATCCGCCGTTTTGATACAGAATTCGGCTGAATAATTCTTCGCCGCAAAATCTTCATCAAGTAAAACATCCCAGAACAACTCACGTTTGGCAACTTCCTCATCCAATTCTTTCTCCGCCAAAACGCATTCAATCCAAAACCATTCCGCTTCCGCATTGTGCAAAATAAGTTGCCCGATTGAATGAACATCCGGCAAAACTTTCGCTGAAATCTCCGCATCCGATAAATCCTTCACTGTATCGCTCAACTGCTCACGAACTTCCGCCATTCCGCTTAAATAAAAACCGATCTCCCTCGTAAAACCCGCCATTGGCTCAAATATTTCTTTTTCGATTTTCATAAAAGTATTGTGCCACAAAAAGATTTTGTCCGCGAATAAACGCCAAATTACGCGAAAAAAAGAGAGACAAATTTATTTTGTTGTTCTGCTGTTTTGGGTTAAAATAAATTTGAGGTTAAGAAATGAGTAAAATTAAAACTGTTAGCGTCGAAAAAGATACTTGGATTTTGGAATTGCCAGCCGAAATTTGCTCACGCGAAGGATTTGCCGAAGGCACGCTTGCAAGTCTAACGGTAAAAGACGGTGCAATAAACGGAACATTTATTCATCCGTCAAAGCAAGCTAAAGAATCCGCCGAAAGATTCGTCAATAAATACGGCGGCTTTATGAAGGAGATGGAAGATATTGACGGATAAAAAAATCGTCTATCTCGGTTATATTGACGCAGTTGATCTGCATTTCGCCCTGATGAAAATTTGGGGCGAAATTCGTTTTGGAGTTGAAAACAGAGATTTAATCGAATCGGCTTTGGCTCGTCCGAAACACGCCGCAATTTACGAAAATGCCGACATCATCCGCCAAGCCTCAACTCTGGTTTTCGGACTCATAAAAAATCATCCGTGGACAGGCGGAAACAAACGCACCGCAAGTTTTCTAATGGACGAATTCCTGTTTCGCAACGGCTTTGAACTTACCGCAACTTCAAAAGATTTATACGAAATGTCTTTAGCCGTCGAATCGGATAAATGGAAAGTTGACGAAATCGAAAATTGGTTGCGTATAAGTGTGAGAAAATTCTAAACTCCAAAATTGTATTTATTCTTCCAAAATAAAAAAAGTCCGAAGCCTTTCAACTTCGGACTTTCGCAACTCAACAATTTGAAAAACCAGTTTAGAAATTATAAGTATTCGCACTAATCAAACTATCCGCAATTCTTTGGCGGGCGGCGATTGTGTTGATCGGTGAATTGTTTTTTGTAAAACGCTTTAATGCAACAAGCATCATTTTCATTTCATCACCTTCGGCAAAGCCTGCGATTGTGTTTTTTGCTGTCGCTTCGATGCGTTGAATCGCGTCGTTGCAGAAAACTCCGGCGGCATCAATGTATTTTTTCGCCGCATCTTCGCCGTTTTTGTCAGCAACTTTTTTCGCACGTAAAACGGCGGTTTCCATTGCGTATGCCTGCATAATTATGTCGGCACAACCCATTAAGATTTCCTGTTGGTCTTTGAGTTCCGCCATATATTTTTGTGCCGCACTTCCTAAAACCATCAACGCAACTTTTTTGGCGTTGCGGGCAAGTTTTAATTCGGTTTGAAGCAACTCTGTTTCTTCGTCAAATGACATTACGGGATTCAAAATCTCATCCTGCAAAGCGGTTGCGGCTTTTAACAAACCGAGTTCGCCTTTCATTGCACGTTTAAGGAGCATTCCGGGAATCAGCATTCGGTTAATTTCGTTCGTTCCTTCAAAAATGCGGTTGATGCGTGCATCTCTGTAAGCCTTTTCCGCAGGATAATCCGCCGAATATCCCGCACCGCCGTAGATTTGAACCATTTCGTCAACGACATAATCGAGAACTTCCGAGCAGAAAACTTTATTTATTGAAGATTCAACGGCATATTCTTCGATTGAACGCAGTTTGTTGGCATTGTCCGTGCCGTCGCCGATCATCGCGTCAATCATTCCGACTGTGCGGTATGTGATCGCTTCGGCAACCCAGATTTTAATCGCCATTTCAGCGAGTTTGTGTTTCATTGCACCAAAACTCGAAATTGGCACGTTGAACTGTTCGCGTTCATTGGCATATTGAATCGCATTGTGAATCGCTAATTTTGCCCCGCCCGTCGCGGATGCACCGAGTTTGAAGCGTCCGACATTTAAGATATTAAATGCGATCTTCGCACCGTCGCCGACTTCACCGATCAGATTTTCAACCGGAACTTTTGCGTCCGACAAAATAAGCGGTGTGGTTGAAGATGATCTGATTCCCATTTTGTGTTCTTCCGCACCGGGACGGCAATTTTCGCTGCGTTCGACCATAAACGCCGAGAATTTTTTCTTTTCGCCGTCAACTTTCGCAAAGACTATGTAAAAATCCGAAAATCCGCCGTTGGAAATCCACATTTTCTCGCCATTTAAGATGTAATGCGTTTCGTCTTCGCTCAATTTCGCACTGCATTTTGCACCGAGAGCATCCGAACCCGAACCCGCTTCGCTCAAGCAATAAGCCGTAATCTTCTCGCCCGAAACGATTTGCGGAATGTATTTTTTCTTTAATTCTTCCGAACCGAAATATAGAATCGGCAAAAGTCCGATTGAAGATTGAGCCCCGAATGTCGTGCCGAAACCGCCGCCGCGTCCGACTATTTCGGCAACGATCACACCCGAAACCTGATCTAACTCTAAGCCGCCGTATTCTTCAGGAATATTCGCACCGAAAAGTCCCAAATCACCCGCTTTATCAACCAAATCTCTGGCAATATCCCAATTATGATTTTCCATCGCTTCAAGGTGTGGAACAACTTCGTTATCAATAAATTCGCGTGTCGTTTCACCGATCATTTTATGTTCTTCGGTAAAATCTTCGGGCGTAAAAATCTCGCTTGCTTCGCGGTCTTCGATAAGGAACGCTCCGCCTTTAACATACTCTTTTTCTTTTTCCATTTGTGCATCCATATTTTTTATTTAAATCCTCTTATTGTATTGATTTTTGCTAGCGATATTATAACTGAATGAATGCTCATTCAGCAAGTATTTTTTGAAAAAGGATGTTAGCGATATAAAACTAACATCCTTTTTTATCTAAGCCGCAATCCTTTCAATTTGTGAATAGATGGTTTTATTCTTGATTTCTTCATCGTAAAGATCAACGGATTGCTGCATCCTCAGCCAAATGTCAGGCGACATTCCAAAAGCACGACCTAAACGATGAGCAATATCTGCTGTAATTGGTGATTTCTCATTCAAAACTGCACTAAAAACTTCCCGTGAAATGCCGAGAGCATCAGCTAATTCATCAGCAGATAAATTTATTTCCGACAAAGTATCCTCTCTTAAAATCGCTCCCGGATGTGTCGGGCGACGATTTGATTTTATCGCCATAATATTACTCCTAATGATAATCTTCTAAATCTAAATCAATCGCATCGCTGTTTACGAAACCGAAGGTTAAACGCCAATTTTTATTGACTTTCATTGCCCAAAACCCACTTCGCTCACCTTTTAATTCGTGTAGATCATAGCCGGGAAAATTCAATTATTTGGGCGAATCGGCTTGATTTATTGCATCCATCTGTCGAATTAGTTTCGGGGCAAAATCCGTTGAAATACGTTTGGAGTTACCCTTCTCAAACAACTCACGCAAACCTTTGTGCTTGAACGATTTTATCATCCGTATTTATTTTATCAACTCAAAAATTCCAGCCGCTCCCATTCCGCCGCCGACGCACATTGTTACCATTCCGTAACGTGCATCCCGGCGTTTCATTTCCTGTAAGATCGTTGCGGTCAGTTTTGCACCTGTGCATCCAAGCGGATGTCCGAGTGCGATTGCTCCGCCGTTGACGTTTACTTTATCGGGGTTCATTTCGAGAAGTTTCATCACCGATAAACCTTGTGCGGCAAAGGCTTCGTTGAGTTCAATAACTCCAATATCATCAAGCGTCAAACCAGCCATTTTCAAAGCCTTCGGAATCGCATAAACAGGTCCAACGCCCATTTCTTCGGGCAGACAACCCGCCGTTGCATAACTTACAAATCTCGCCAGCGGTTTCAAGCCCATCTCTTCAGCCTTTTCCGCCGACATCACAACCGTTGCCGCCGCACCGTCCGACATTTGCGAAGAATTCGCCGCCGTTACAGAACCTTTTGCGTGAAAAACGGGACGCAATTTGCTGATCGCTTCAACCGAAGTATCGCCACGCACGCCTTCGTCAGTTTCAAACACAACTTCCTTGCGTTGAACCCGACCTTTCTCATCCGTTTCATCAACATAAACCGTCATCGGCACGATCTCATCTTTGAATTTCCCTGCCGCAATCGCCGCCGCCGCTTTTTCGTGCGATTTGACGGAAAACTCATCCTGCTCCGTCCGCGAAATGTCGTATTTATTCGCCAGAGCCTCCGCCGTCAAACCCATATTCAAATAATAATCTGGATAATTTTCAGCGATCTTCGGATTCGGACGAAAAACATTTCCGCCCATCGGAATCATAGACATCGTTTCCAAACCGCCCGCCACGATCACATCCGAACCGCCCGTGCGAATCCTGTCCGCCGCCAGTGCAATCGTCTGCAAACCCGACGAACAATAACGATTAACCGTCATCGCCGGAACTTCGACCGGCAAACCCGCTTCAATCGCCGCCGTCCGTGCAACATTCATCCCTTGCTCGGCTTCGGGAAACGCACACCCCATAATCACATCTTCAACCTGTTCACCTTCCAATCCTTCGACGCGTCCCACAGCTTCCTTGATCGCCGTCGCCCCCAAATCATCAGGTCGCGTATTCTTCAAAGTCCCCTTCGGAGCCTTCCCAACCGCCGTCCGCACGGCTGATACAATAACTGCTTCTTTCATAATTTTTCCTCTGCTCAACTAAGAAATAGTAAAATGAGTGAATGCTCATTCATTTTTATTATAATATACACATCTTTGAGTTTTTACCAATAAACACTTTCTATTTTGTTTCCTTAGTTATATATGCTTCTTCCCAAATATAATGATATTCACATTTCTCAGTTCGTTTGATAGTTCGCCTTGCCCACCAACCTTTATCAGTTTTTATCAACCCGTTTCTAGTTCTTGAATTATCAAAATCAGGAAAGTTATTTGCTAAAATTTGTCCTGCTTTTTTACCTGTTATTTTTTATCGGAATCTCTTTCAATCTTGAATTCAATTAGTAAGTGCAACGATTTACAAACTATATTCGTTTGTCTCCAGATAATTTTTCAAATGCGACAAAAATTGCTCGGCATCTGCACCATCAACGATTCGATGGTCATAAGTCAATGCAAAATAAGCCATCTGGCGAATTGCGATAACATCGTCGCCTTCGGGAGTTGTCAAAACCTTCGGACGTTTTTCGATTGTGCCGACACAAAGTATCGCAACCTGCGGCTGATTGATAATCGGTGTTCCGTATAATCCCCCGAAAACTCCGGGATTTGTGATCGTAAATGTTCCGCCCGAAACTTCGTCCGGCATCAGCTTTTTCGTTCTCGCCCGATCCGCCAGATCATTTGCCGCCTGAGCTAAACCCGCCAATGATAATGAATCGGCTTGTTTGATAACCGGAACGATCAAACCCCAATCGAGTGCAACCGCCATTCCCAAGTTTATATCGCCTTTATAAATTATCTGATCGCCCGAAACTTGTGAATTAACTACGGGAAACTGCCGCAGAGAATTTGTAACCGCTTGAAAAATAAACGGCATATAAGTTAATTTCGTGCCGTAGCGTTGCTGAAATTCAGCTTTATTTTCATCGCGGAATTTTGCAATCTTCGTCATATCAATTTCATAAACGCTCGTTACGTGAGCCGAAGTCTGCTTCGAGAAAGTCATATGTTCGGCGATTTTCTTACGCATATTTGACATCGGCTCAACCCGATCTCCGACGGCGGAAGAAACCTGCGGTGCTTTGTATTCCGTTTTTTGAACAGACTGCGTTTGAACTTGCGGAGTTTCGGTTCTTTTCTCTCCACTCTCCACTCCTGACTCTCCACTTATTTGCGAAAGCAAATCCTGCGGTTTGAGTGCTGCACCTGAATCTATGAATGAAAGAATATCTTTTTTCGTTACACGCCCGCTCATTCCGCTTCCGCTAATTTGTGAAATATCTACGTTGTGTTCTTTAGCAATATTGCGGACAAGCGGACTACTTCGTGTTCGCCGTAATTCTTCAACTGTCCGTTCGCCAAGCGGTTTGTCGTGTCCGTTTGAAGAACTCGTTGAAGAATTTGGTTTTTCGCCTGCTCCAAGACTTTGATAATCGTAGCTTTTGCCGTCGTCCGCTCTTGGAACTTCAGACTCGGGACTTTGGTTTTCGTTCTTTGTTTCCTCCGCTTTCGTTTCAATCTGAACCGTTTCCCGACTGCTGACTGCTGACTGCTGACCGCTGACCGCCGCTCCTTTCGCACCAACCACACCGACAACCGAATCAACTTCAACAGTTTCGCCTTCTGCGGCACGAATTTCGAGAAGTGTTCCCGCGACGGGCGAAGGAATTTCCGCATCAACTTTATCCGTCGAAATTTCAAGTAACGGTTCATCACGCTCAATCGTATCGCCAACTTGCTTTAACCATTTTGAAACAGTTCCTTCCGTAATTGATTCACCCATCTGCGGCATTACGACTTCGGTTGCCTCGCCACTCGAAGTTGCCAAAGTTTCAGAAGTTTCAGAAGTTTCGGAGTCGTCATCATCAGAAGCTACGTCCGCCGAAGTCGCTTCAGCGGTTATTTCGACCGCAGTTTCAGTAACTTTTGCCTCGTCGGGTTTCAACGAATGCTCGGAAATTTCGTCAATTCCTTGATTGTTACTGCTCGAATCGGTTTCCGTTGCTTTTGCTTCGTTGCCGTTTGAAGATGCCGGCGTTTCGCCTTCTTCGCCAATTACGCCGACAACCGAATCAACTTCAACCGTGTCCCCTTCTTCAACACGAATTTCCAACAAAATACCAGCTTGCGATGCGGGAACTTCCGCATCAACCTTATCGGTCGAGATTTCTAAAACCGGCTCATCTCTTTCGATCTTATCGCCAACTTGCTTTAGCCATTTTGAAACAGTTCCTTCAGTAATAGATTCGCCCATCTGCGGCATCACGATTTCTACGCTCATAAATTCTCCAAATTAAATAACTTACTTTTTAAAAAGATATAAATATAACGAATAGATAGGATACTAAAAAACGGCGTGTAAGAAAACAAGGGAAAATATCAAATGTGATTTATTCGATAATCAAATGGATAATTTTAAACGGAAATAGTAAACAAAAATGTTTTCGGGAGAAGGCTATCTACCGATCAAATGCTTTTCGAGTTTGGAAACATTAATCGTCAAAGGCAAACTGCGTCCGTAATCCACGAAGCCTTTTTGTTTGAGGTTTTTCATTATTACGGAAACGTGCGGACGGCTCATCGCCGCCATTTTTGCGATGTCATTGTGAGTAATGGAAAGTATAACTGCATCGTTTTTGCTTTGAGGTTCGCCGTAATTTTGATTTTTAGTTACGGCGAGATGCAGAAGTAAATGCTCCAATCTATCTTCCGCACTGCGATGTGAAAGAATTTCAAAACGGCGTTGAGCATCCGCCAGACGGACGCAGTATGTCCAGACCAAAGCCGCTAAAACTTCACGATTTAGCTGCATATAATCCATAAAATCATTGAGCGTAACGGCAACCGTTTCGCTCGGTGCAACGGCACGGGCAGTCGAACCGCGTTCCGTATATTTCCCGCAAAAACACAATTCGCCGAATGCTTTGCCTTCTTCGACATTCTGCACGATTGCCTCGTGTCCTTCCGAATCGCCGAAAAATACGACGATCTGACCTTTTTGCAAAAAATAAATTTTGTCCTGCCGATCATCCGCCTGCCAGACGAACGAATCTTTCGGATAATTCAAAACGCGACCGAGCGAACCGTCGTGCGGCAAATGTGCAACGGTCAATTCGGTCAGTGTGCGGCAGTCTTTGTGCTGATTCGATGGAAACTCAAATGGATATTCCTTTTTTTTCATAATTAAATTAACGGCTTGCATCCGCTCACTACTGTAAACCCGACTTCCCTTTTATTAAAACCTGAAATGATAATAGTTTAAAAAATATTTTTTCGATGTTAGCAGACTTACCAACGATTAAAAAACACTAATGCTATAAACATCGAAGATGTATTTATTTAAATAGCGGCAAGCGATTTCTTATTTCGGGAGGAATTTTAATTCGACAGCCAATTTATTCTTGTTTTTAAGAAACAAAAGTGAGGTTTTGTAATTATTTAACATCTCAGGAACAAATCGCCGTTTTTTTATCCTTATATCTATACAAAGTTTTCAGATTTTACAAATTAAAATTACAAAGGAGGAAATTTATGTTTACTTTCAGTAGCAAAAAATTAGTGTTAAGTGCTTTTGTTGCAATGGCGGCATTGGCGTTTATATATGTGCCGACAACAATACCGACGGGTGCATCCGACCATATTGATTCGCCGATCATTACGCAGGACAGAGGTGCGGATTTAGCCGATACATATGCCTTTTTAGATCCGAACGACAATTCAAAGGTCGTGTTGATTATGTCAACCCAGGGTTTTATCGTGTCCGGTGAACATTTCGGACAGGCAATTTTCGACCACAACATTCGTTATCGTTTCGAGATTGAAAATACGGGCGATGCCAAATGAGATGGTCTAATAAAAGGTTCTTCCGCACTCTTGGTGCAACTTTTTCCGATAAGTTGCTACATATAAAGAATTTACCAAACTTTAAGCATAAATTTCGCTAAGTCTGTAAAACTACTGTTTACA
>JALZKH010000029.1 GCA_030859345.1 Acidobacteriota bacterium
GCCGCCGCCGCCTCTGCCGCCGCGTCCGCCGCCGCCGCCGCCGCCTCTGTTTTCACGAGGTTTGGCTTCGTTTACTTTCAGATTACGACCTTCGACTTCTTTGCCGTCGAGTTCGCTGATAGCATTCTGAGCTTCTTCCTGGCTCGACATTTCGACAAATCCGAATCCGCGTGAGCGTCCCGTGTCACGATCTTCAATGATATTTACTGATTCAACTGTTCCGATTTCGCCGAAAACTTCTTCTAAATCTTGCTCAGTTGCACTAAAGGAAAGATTTCCTACATATAATTTGGTTGACATAATATTTTTATACCTTTTTCCCTTGAAGGGAATTTCTAAGAGAAGTATCGAAAGCGAGTTGGCTTCGGAGAAAAACGGTCTGCTGCGAAGAATCGGGTTTTCGGATGCTCAGAAATTTTAAGAGCGAACTTCTATAATTAAAAATGAACCTGCTCTCTAAACTTATCCAAACGAACCGTCTTTGACTAGCACATCAAACGTTGATGCAAGAGAAGGATTAACGCTGTATATGATGCACTTTTTATAAAATAGTTGCAAACACAGTTTAATGTTTCTTGTAATTACTAAATTTAAGCGTCTTGTCTGAGAGAAATGTGGCTTGATTAAACTGAAAAAAAATGCAGTTTTAAAATCCCTGCCGTTGAATTTTCTCTGCCGGTATTTTTAATTAAAATGAATTCTTTTGAAAAAAAGCCCAGGCTGAAGCGATTATTTTCTGTAAATTCTGTTTTTCGGGTTCCCAGCCTAACTCTCTTTTTATTTTGTCGGAACTTGCGATCAAAACGGCTGGATCGCCTACCCGTCTTTCACCGAATTTGACTTTGATTTCCCTATCTGTAACAAGCCGTGCCTCATCAATCACTTCTTTCACCGAATATCCCGCACCGCCACATCCTAAATTATAAATCCCGCTCCGCTCATCCAAAATGTCGAGAGCCATAATATGTGCCCGTGCTAAATCTTCTACGTGAATATAATCCCGCACGCAAGTTCCGTTAGCGGTTGGATAATCCGTTCCGTAAACTTCGATAAATTCTCTTTTTCCGGAAGCAGCTTGCAAAATTATCGGAATCAGATGCGTTTCGGGATCGTGCCGCTCACCGCATTTTTCGCTCGCTCCCGCCGCATTAAAATACCGCAGAGCGACGAATCGCAATTTATATGCTTTTTCATACCATTTCAGAATATTTTCAAATGCTAATTTGGTTTCGCCGTAAGGATTCGTCGGATTTGTCGGATCGGTTTCTTCAATAGGTTGCTTGGCAGGTTCGCCGTAAACAGCAGCAGTTGATGAGAAAACGATTTTTTTAACATCAGCGGCAAGCATTGCATCCAAAAGGCTTAAACCTGCAATTACATTGTTCTTGTAGTATTTCGCAGGTTTTTCGACGGATTCTCCAACCAGCGAACTTGCCGCCATATGAATGACCGCCTCTATTTTATTTTGCTTCAAAACTTCAGCCAGTTTTTCCGTTTCCAGTAAATCGCCCTCAATAAATTCCGCTTCCGCCGCAACCGCATCACGATGACCTTTGGAAAGATTGTCATAGATATTAACAGTATGCCCATCTGTTACCAATTCTTCGGCAACCACACTACCAATATAACCAGCACCGCCCGTAACTAATATATTCATCTTTGTATTTGTTTTTAGTAAATTTAATAAAGAGATTGAGTTAATTATTAAAATGTATCTTTTGCTGTTTCCATTTTTGTTTTTGGATAATTTTGCACTAATTTCATCAAGTTCACCCTGATAGCCGTTATTTAAAATATCAATTTCTTTGGAAGCACCGTAATAGTTTACTATTGCCGATTGAATGGAGGCTTCTGAAGCAACAACCGGTTCGACATTAAGTCCGGTCATAAACTTAATATCATCCATTGCAAAAACATTTGTCGGATCAGCCATTGCCATTGTCAGAGTTGCTCCGACTTTCGAGATCAGCATAACCGAATATTTTGATGCAACTTCCTGTGAGATCAAATGAACCGTTTCCTGTTCAATTTCAAAAAGATCCAAATTAATTGAAGGCACGCCATACTGCCGCGACAAAACCGACGTAATAACTTCATCGGAAATTATCCCGAGTTTGATTAAATTTGATCCTAAGCGTCCGCCGCTGGTGCGTTGATAATCTAATGCCTCACGTAATTGCTGTGACGTAATTAAATTTTCACGGATAAGAATTTCTCCGAGTTTTGCTGACATTTTTTAGAATGACTCCGTAAATTTTTGTGTGTAAGGAAGTTACTAGAAGGTTTCGCAGCCTATTTTGAAAGAAACTAAACAATGGTAAACATTGTTAAAATGATAATAGTGATTTAATCCGATTGTGTCAAGAAATCTTTTTATATTTATTTTGGTTCAAAAAAACCGCGTTCGATTAATTTTTAATCGAACGCGGTTTTTAAGAAATATATGAAACTATTTTTTCAGGTTAATTGATTTTTTGCGGTTTCAATTTTTCCTGCGTTTTTAAGTAAGTAGCCAAACCATCAATATCATCGCGTAAACTGTGATTTTTCGGAGCTACTCTTAAGAATTTGTCCATATAATTAAGACTTTCCTGCTTCATCTGTGCACTTTTTTTATCTTCAGATGCAGTATATAAAGCCAGACTTATTCCGGCTAAAACATCCGCGTCGTCGGGAGTTATTTCAATCGCTTTTTTATATTGAGCAACCGCACCCTCGTAATCACCGGCATCCATTAAATAGGAAGCCAAACTTGCCTGAGCCTTTCCTTTTTTAGCCTTATCATTTTCAAACTCCAAATATGCCTGAGTCAGATTTGCTGCTGCCTCTGCATTTGGTGTCGCGGCAATTTTCATCTCCGACATTAAACGTATCGCATCTCTCCCACCATCAGCCGCATTATAAATATTCTTTTTATGATTTGCCTGATCTTTTACTTCATCCGCCGATGCATTCTTCAATAATACATAAGACTTATTGTAAGCATTAATAGCATCACCCAAGTCTTTTCCAATCTGTTTTTTGGCTTCCTTTATTTTATTTCCATCGCCCGACTTAACAGCTTCATTATACATATCAACGGCACGCAATCTCAAAACCTGTCCTTTATTATTTAAGAGAATTGGTGCACTTCCGACAAATTCTGGATCAGCATTGATTCCTTCATCATATTTAGCTAAGGCAATATCGTAATTTTTACTTTCATATGCGGCATTACCTTCTTTCAGAGCTTTTGTAACGGCGGCAAATTTTTGGTCGGAATTTAATTTTCTATCTTCAAAGTCCTTCAGCATTTTCTTTTGCTCATCCGTCAATTTACCCGATTCTTTTATTGAATTAATATATGATAATCTAACCTGTTCTTCGGAATAACGGTTACTGTCGCCGGCAGTTACCGGAATTGTAAAGCTGTCCATTCCCGCTTTAACATCCGAAACTATTTCAGGTGTAAGTCCCGCACCACTAATGGATAAAGCATAAACTCCAGCTTCGGGAACTTCGGGGAAAACAAAACTGCCAGTCTCGTCAGTTTTGATTTCAGGCAATCTGCCAACCTTATCAAGGCGAATTAAATCTACAATGGCATCTTTGACAGGAACTTTCGAGCCATCCTCTTTTTTCATTTCAACTTTGCCGCCAACCGATTTCGCTGCCTGAGCAAACATGGTTACACCCGCCAATAAGAAAATAGTCACTAATAACAAAGAAGTAAAATAATTTTTACGAAACATTGAATCCTCCAAGCAAAATATAATTTGATTACTGTTTTAAAATCCGAAAATTAAGATGTAATTCACAAATTTTTAGTTGTTAATATTTTTTAATGTTACCTTATTTCAAAATATTTTTAAAAGATAAAGTATTCAACATACTATGAAAAACATTTTAATCAAAGAAAACTTTAAAAACACCGAAAGCCAACTTGTCATTGTGGACATTATCCATTATCCATTATAAATTATCCATTACTGCTTATTTTATTCTTGCATTTTATTTGTTAGAAATCATTTTATATCTCAAGAGGAGCAACGATGACCGAAAGAATTTATAATTTTAGTGCGGGACCGGCGACTTTGCCTGTTTCCGTTTTAGAAAAAGCACAAAGCGAACTGCTTTCATTAAATGGAATCGGGATGTCCGTGATGGAAATCAGCCATCGCTCAAAACCCTTTGACGAAATTATCGAACGTGCCGAAAGCGGAATTCGCAAACATTTAAAAATTCCTGATAACTACCAAGTTTTATTTCTACAAGGTGGTGCGACTCTGCAATTTTCGATGATTCCGCTTAATTTCCTCGGCGAAAATGAAACTGCCGATTATATCGTCACGGGTGCGTGGGGCAAAAAAGCGATCAAGGAAGCAAAACGCGAAGGAAATGCTGTGGCGATCTATAATTCAGAAGATTCGGGTTTCAAATCCGTGCCGTCCGACGACGAATTAACTTTCAGCGAGAATGCTGAATATATTCATTACACATCGAATGAAACAATTGAAGGCGTTGAGTTTAAGCGGGATTTAGACGGCAGCGGAATTCCTGTGGTGTGCGATATGTCTTCGGATATTCTCTCACGTCCGCTCGATTTGGAAAAATATGCATTGATCTATGCCGGAGCTCAAAAAAATATCGGACCAAGCGGCGTAACACTTGTTATTATTCGGGATGACTTAATTGAAAAAGTCCCTGAAAATCAGCATACACTTTTAGATTATCGAGCAATTGCCGCCAAAGATTCAATGCTCAATACGCCGAACACCTGGGGAATTTACATCATTGATCTCGTCTGCCAATGGCTGACCGAACAGGGCGGAATCTCCGCAATGGCAGAGAAAAACGAAGCAAAAGCAAAAATTCTTTACGATGCGATTGATTCAAGCGACGGATTTTACAAAGGACACGCCGACAAAAACGCACGTTCATTAATGAATGTAACATTCAATCTGCCAGGCGAAGAACTCGGAAAACAATTTGCCGATGAAGCAACTGCACAAGGTTTAAACGGATTAAAAGGACACAGAAGCGTCGGCGGAATCCGTGCTTCGATCTACAATGCTTTTCCGAAAAAAGGTGTTGAAGCGTTAGTTGAATTTATGGAAAATTTCAGCAAGCAGAATGGATAAAATACATTTATAAAAATTTATATTTAATATTAAAGAAGTTGCTTATTCTCAAAAAAGCAACTTCTTTTCATTTTGACGCACCCAAATAATAACTTAGAAACAATTTCCCCTTAAACATATGAAAAAGCTGACTTTATTGGTTGTCTTGCTGCTTACAAATCAAGGTTTTGTTTAAATGCCCTGGACAACAGCTCCGGCTTTGAGTTTTCGTGATTGGAAACCGCTCGGACAAGATATGCTGACATTTACACCGATTGGCGGCGAAAATATTTTGCGTGTTACGCCCGCCACCGAAGTCGTCGGAACACACACTTTAGAGGAAAAATCCCGCGAACAAACAAGTCTCAAATACGGCGGAAGCGAATACACATTCGATCTCATAACGCTTGAGGGAAAAATAGAAATCCGCAATATCAAAAAAGAACCCGTCGAACTCGTGATAAACAGAAAAATCGTCGGAGAAATGATCTCGGCAAGCGACGACGGAAAATTTTCAAGAGAAGGTTTGAATCTGCAGGCGGTCAATCCCAATTCAAAAGTCAGTTGGAATTTAAAAATTCCAAACGGCAAAAAGGAAATTAGGTATTTATATAAAATCTTTGTCCGCCGATAGGTTTTGTATTTAGAATAAATTTAAGTTTTCAATCTATGTGCAAAATTTTTCCTGAATTTCCCGACTTTTGGGCTTACAACCGCCGCACAATAGGGCTGATTCGGATTTTTTGCAAAATAATCCTGATGATAATCTTCCGCCGGATAAAACTTTGTAAATTCTGTAACTTCCGTAACGATGTCATCATCGAAAATACCTTCATTTGTAATTTCTTCGATCACTTCGTCGGCAGTTTCTTTTTGTTCGTCCGAATGATAAAAAACCACCGAACGATATGATGAACCGACATCATTTCCCTGACGATTCAAAGTTGTCGGATCGTGTGTGCCGAAGAAAATCTCCAAAACTTCTTTATATGAAATTTCTTCAGGAGCAAATTTTATCTGCACGACTTCGGCGTGTCCCGTTGTTTCCGAGCAAACTTCCTGATAAGTCGGGTTTTCCGTATGTCCGCCGGAATATCCCGAGACGACATCTTTAACGCCTTTGACCGAATCAAAAACCGCTTCCGTACACCAAAAACACCCGCCACCCAGTGTTGCTGTTTCTAAATTATTTTCCATAAGAATATAAATCCCCTTTGATCAAAATTTATTTCATTTTACTAAAATTTTACAGAACTGTTTGTTTCCCTGTAAAATTTTCTGCGACCAAAATGTCATCCTCCGATAAAACTCATCGTTCTGGCAGGTTGAACAAAACCTTTATTGTTAATCTGATGACTTTTTTCCTTTTGCATTACGACATCTCGAATAAATTCTATGATTTCCTCACGACTTGCTCCGCTTCTGAGAACATCCCGCAAGTTGTGTTCGGTTGTCGAAAATAAACAAGTGCGAATTTGTCCGTCAGCAGTCAGGCGAATTCTCGAACACGCTCCGCAGAACATTTCCGTAACAGGTGCGATAATGCCAATTTCGCCTTTGTCTGTGTCGGCAAATTTATATGTCCAAGCCGTTTCTGCTCCGCGTGATTTTTGAGTTAATTCGAGCTGGAAAACTTCGCTAATTTTCTCGCGGATTTCTCTACCCGAAACAACCATTTCGCGTTTCCATTCGTGTCCCGAATCAAGCGGCATAAATTCGATAAAACGCATTGAAACATCGTATTCGCGGGCAAATCTTGCAAAATCAATAATTTCGTCATCATTAATTTCTCGAACAATTACGGAATTTATTTTGACAGGATTTAATCCGGCTTTTTGTGCCGCTTTGATTGATTCTAAAACATTACCCAATTCATCTTTACCCGTTATTTCTTTGAATTTATCGGATTTTAGAGAATCCAGCGAAATTGTTAAACGGTCAAGTCCGAGTTTTTTTAGCATTGCAGCTTTTTCGGGAATCGAAAAACCATTTGTCGTCAAAGCCAAATCTTTCAGTTTTGGATTTTGGATTTTGGATTCTGGTTTGTCTTTATTTTTATTTGAGATTTGAGATTTGAGATTTGAAATCTTCTTAACCAAAATTTCAATATTTCTGCGAAGCATCGGTTCGCCGCCGGTCAGGCGAATTTTTTCGATTCCTAAAGAAACAAATATTTCACAGATTTTTTCGATTTCTTCAAAAGTTAAAATCGTATCTTTGCGGGCGAGCGGCGGTTCACCGTTAGGCAAGCAGTAAAAACAGCGAAAATTACAGCGGTCTGTCAAAGACACACGCAAATCCCGAATTATTCGATTGTGAGCATCACGAAGCATAATCTAATTAAATGATACAGGTTTAAACAAGTAGATAAAAGGACAGAGAGAAAGAGACGGAGAGAAGGAGAGAAATATTTCTAATCAGCTTTTTCTTTTTCTCCTCCACTTTTTGACAAATATCTCAATTAACTTTTTTTCTCAAAACTACAAAAATTGAAATTACTTTTTTGCATCAATTAAAGCCTGTGCGTTGCGTTTTAGACCGTGTAATTTCGTGCGTTTCATCGCACTGCGGCGAAATCTTCGAGCGTATGCCTCCGCATCAAGTGCAAGGATTTCATCTAAATCTACGCTAATATTTCCGGGACGCGGTTCAAATCTTTCTTCTTCGGTCGGCTTTTCGAAGCGATTCCAGGGACAAACATCCTGACAAATATCGCAACCGTAAAGCCAACCTTCCAAGTTTTCAGCAATTTCACCCGGTAATTCCGGGGAACGCAGTTCAATCGTTGCGTAAGATAAACACGCCGTTGAGTCAACTAAAAAAGGTTCGACAATTGCGTTTGTCGGACACGCATCCAGACAAGCCGTGCAAGTTCCGCAATGATCTTCGACCAGTTCGGTTTCATAATCCAGTTCTAAATTAAGTAAAACTTCACCGATAAAAACCCACGAACCATATTCTTTCGTAATCACATTTGAATGTTTTCCAAGCCAGCCGAGTCCCGCCCGAACCGCCCAAGCCTTGTCCATAATCGGTGCGGTATCAACACAAACTTTTCCCGTCGCTTCCGGAATTTCCTGCTTTATCCAATTAAATAATTCCCAGAGTTTTTCCTTCACGACATCGTGATAATCATCGCCCCAGGCATAACGCGAAATTTTCCCTTTTGCATCATCCGCTTCGTGTTCGTGCGGCGTGTAATAATTCATTGCCAGAACGACAATTGATTCGGCTTCGGGAAAAAGTATTTTCGGATCCGAACGCTTTTCCGGCTCACGCTCAAGCCATTTCATTTCGCCGTGATAACCCATTTCAAGCCATTCTTTCAGATGCTTGCCTTCGGTTTTTAATTCCTCCGCTCTGGCAACTCCGACTTTGTGAAAACCGATCTCAATGGCTTTTTGTTTGATTAATTTTGTTAGTTCAGAATTCATTTCGGAATATGTCGGAACGCAGGCGACTCGCCTGCAATGAGTGCAATAGCACGAAAAATTATTTGGGAAACTTTAAATATAAAGTTAAAAACAAACTAGTGCAACGTAACCGAAGTTGTTGAAAGAATAGGTCTTTTCTTGTATCTTTTAATGATGGCAAGAAAAAGACAACATATTCAACTATCGAAACAAGATTATCGTTCTTTGACAAGTATTCT
>JALZKH010000056.1 GCA_030859345.1 Acidobacteriota bacterium
AACTATGTGTCGTGCCATGGCGATAACCGTTTTCCAAGGCTTCGCATTGTTTTTTCGTTAGTTCGATTACTTTTATTTTACCCATCTCGCTTGATAGTCTAAACTATTTCTGCACGATTACTTATTACCCTAGAACTGTCATAATTCTATAAAAATTGAGGAGGAGCTATGAATTTTAGCATTTTGAAATCTAAAGTTTTTCTAACCTTTTTAACACTATGTTTTAGTGTTGTTTTGGTCGGAAATACAAACGCACAATCGGGAACTTCTACAGTTAATGGGGTGGTTACCGATCAGACCGGTGCAGCAGTTCCGGGGGCAACCGTTAGGATCAGCAATCCGAACACCGGATACAGCCGAACGGTAATTACCAACAATGACGGGAAATACAGTTTTCCGGGAATACCACCAGCAACATACACATTAGAAGTTGAGGCAGGTAATTTTAAGAAAGCCGTAAATACAAATGTAGTGGCGGCAGTTGATTCGATTGCCGAGATAAATGTAGCACTCGAACCCGGAGACGTAACGGCGACGGTGGATGTAACTTCCAACACGATTGAGTCCGTTGTTAATACACAAGATGCTTCATTGGGAAACAACTTTGTTCCACAGCAAATTACACAACTCCCGACAAATTTGAGAAGAGTTAATGACCTCTTAAGTTTGCAGCCGGCGGTAACGAGAGAAGGTTATGTCGCCGGCGGCAGAAGCGACCAAGCTAATATTACTTTGGATGGAGTTGACATCAATGACCAACAAACCGGCGGTCGCTCAGGTCAATTTGATACGTCGCAGGGTTCGGTTCTCCGTGCGACAACCGAGTCGGTTGAAGAATTCAGAATTACGACGACCAACGCCAATGCAAATCAAGGACGTTCATCGGGAGCACAAATCTCGCTTGTAACCAGAAGCGGAACGAATGGTTTTCACGGGGCAGGATTTTATTTCTATCGTCCGACGGAATTTTCCGCCAACAGCTTTTTTAATAATCTGGCAGGAGTTGAACGACCGAGTCTGGCAAGAGATGTTTTCGGCGGCAGATTAGGCGGACCGATCATAAAGGATAAATTGTTCTTTTTCTACAGTTATGAAGGTCAGCGTCAGGAATTAGGTGATTCTACTTCAAGCACAGTTCCGTTAGCCAGTTTAGGACAAGGTATAATCAGATTCAGAGGGACGGGTCCGAGTTGCGGACCGCTTAGTGCGGATCTAAATGTTCCGAATTGTTCCGTGGGATTAGCGGAATTAAACAATACTATTTTCCCGCAAGTTGGAATCAATCCCGCAGCATTATCCGTATTAGCGGATGCGGCAGGGCGTTATCCGGCAAATGTTCCGAGAGGCGGAGACATATTTAATACCGGAGAATTTAGATTCAATGTATCAAGAACAATTGCTGAGAATACGCACATTGCCAGATTTGACTATAATTTAAGCGATAGTCAGTTACTGTTTTTCAGAGCAAATTATCAGGGAGATACCAGCACCGGATTATCGCAGTTCCCGGACACACCGCAGACTAATTTGTGGAGTCATCCATACGGCGGAGTGATCGGACACAACTGGACGATCAGTAGTAACAAGATCAACAACTTCCGTTATGGTTATACCCGACAGGCATTCAGTAATCAGGGTGATTCATCCGATCCGGCGATCAGTTTCCGGTTTGTATTTTCACCGAGACTTTATTCCAGAACACTAAGCCGCATAACGGAAACGCAAAATATTACTGATGATTTTACATTAATAAAAGGAAACCATACGATTCAGCTTGGCGGAAATGTCCGCATTATCCGTAATAAACGCAAAGACTTAGGTAATGCTTTTGATTCAGCCGTAACTAATCCATCTTTCTATAATTTGTCTGGTGCGGTAGTTAGTAATGCTTTCACTAATGCCGGTTATAATGTTGAGGGTGGTAGTGTGGCTTCGGTTCAAGCCGCCGCAACGGCATTGATCGGACGTTTTTCTCAATATTCGGGTAACTTTACCTTTGATATTGACGGTAGTGTTCTTCCTGCCGGAACTCCGGCTAACAGAAATTTTGCTACCGAAGAATATGACTTTTACGTGCAGGATGCCTGGCGACCTTCTCGAAACTTAACGATTACAGCAGGTTTGCGGTATGGATTAAGCCGACCTGTTTATGAACAAAACGGTTTTCAGGTTGTTCCCGATGTTCCCTTAGGTGATTTCTTTAACCGTCGTGTTGAGAGTGCTGCTCAGGGTGTTCCATATAATGAACTGATTAATTTCATCAAAGGCGGACCGGCTAACAACGGACCCGGCTTTTATAAAATGGATTGGAATAATTTTCAACCGAGAATAGCAGTTGCATATTCCCCTGATTTTGAAAGCGGTTTTCTTAAAACACTTTTCGGATCGCAAGGAACATCAACGCTCAGAGGTGGATTTTCAATCACAAATGATTACTTCGGACAGCAATTAGCCGTTAATTTTGACGGATTATCCAGCATCGGTTTTACCAGCAGTAATACGATTTCTGCAAATACTTATGATGTCAGCGGTTGTCCGGGCGGCGTAACTCCGCCGTGTGCTCCGCGTTTTACAGGATTCGGACAAGACATCAGAAGTCTTCCGGGAATACCTGCACCAACGCAGAGATTCAGCACTCCGGCGGATGAAGCCCAAAGAATTGAAGTATCACTGGATGCAACGATCAAATCCCCAACTAACTATACCTGGAATGTTTCCTACGGCAGAAGTCTTGCCAAGGGAATGTATTTTGAAGCAAGTTACATCGGACGTGCGGCAAGAAATTTGTTTGCTACCAGAGATATCAATGCACTTAATAATCTGGTTGATCCGCAATCGGGAGTAGATTGGTATACTGCGGCGGGGCAACTTGCTCAACTTCGGTTGGCAGATACTCCGATTGATCAGGTTCAGCCAATCCCGTATTTTGAGAATTTATTTGCAAATGCGATTAATCCAAATAGGGGACTTGTAAGTCTTCCTAAACGATTCTGCGGAGCAACTAATGCTACGCAAGTTGTTTACGGATTAGCATCAAGAGATTGTATAGATATTCTTGACTGGACATTTATTCAATTATTAATTGATGATCTCGGCACCAACGGACGAAGAAATAATTTCTTCCATCCGCAATATGCAGCATTTTCATCTTATGGAACGACTGCTTATTCAAACTATCACGGGGCTTCATTCTCTTTAAGACAAAGACTGGGTAATATGTTGACTTATGACATAAATTATACCTTTTCCAAATCTTTGGATAATGCTTCGGGGCTTCAGTCAGGTGGTTCTTACGGTTCACAGTTTATCTTGAATCCATTAAGACCTCAGGACAATTATGCCATTTCCGATTTTGATGCCAAGCACATTGTTAATGCTAACTTTATTGTTCAACTACCGTTTGGAAAAGGCAAAATGTTTGATGCTCAAGGTTTGACATCGGACTTTTTCTTAGGCGGTTGGCAAATAGCAGGTGTTTACAGATACAATTCGGGCTTGCCAATTTCATCACCATTTGATCAGGCTCAATGGGCGACTAACTGGAATGTTCAGTCAAACGGAACTCAAATTGCACCTGTAAATTTTGGAGTTGTTCGTGATACGCAAAACGCCTTTACCGATCCGCAAGCGGCTTTTAATTCATTCCGCAACGCTTTACCGGGCGAAACGGGACAACGAAATAATTTCCGTCTGCCGGGTTATTCGGCATTGGATTTGGGTTTAACAAAGAATATTCAATTCCCTTGGAATGAAGCACATAAACTTCAACTCCGTTGGGAAGCTTTCAATGTATTCAATTCCCAATCATTTGATGCCGGCGGAACATCCCGTTCAAGTTATGGATTACCGCAAGACCCGGAAACAGGACAAGCGGCAGCAAACTTTGGTAAAATTTATGACCGCATTCAGGGAAATCCACGCTCGATGCAGTTCGGAATTCGTTATGAATTCTAAATAAATTCAGTTTTGAATTTTTACAGGCTGAAGCTTAATGCTTCAGCCTTTTTTTATTTTCCGATAAAGGAATCATTCCCGGTATTGACTTCAAGATGGCGTGCGTCGTTTAGTGCGAGAACTCTTATATTTCTTCTGCCGCGAATTTCAAAACGGTTGATCCCGCAGTTGGAAGTAACGAGCCAAGGGGTTTGTTTGGTGTGTCTGTTTATTGCTCCGATGAGGTAAAGAGTTAGATAGCAGATCGCTCCCGTATGAGAAAATACGGCAATCTTTTTTCCTTTGTGGACGTAAAAAATTTCATTCAAGGCACTTGTTCCGCGTTTGAGTAGTTGACGGTAGCTTTCGCCAGATGTGATCACGTGATTGATATTGCGGTTTATCAAGGCATAATAATCTTTGGGAAATTGATTTTTTGATTCACGAAACGTCAAGCCTTCTAAAACTCCGACATTTCTTTCCCGGAAAGCCGTTGTTTTATTTATTTCCAGTCTGAGAAGTTCAGCCAAAGGTTCGGCGGTCTGCACGGCACGTAACAAATCGCTTGAATAAATCACGTCAACTTTTTCTTTAGCGAGTGCTTTTGCCGTAATTTCCGCCTGTTGTTTGCCGAGTTCGGAAAGCGGAGTCGGTGAGTGTCCGCCAAAAGTTCCGTCAACATTTCCGCCCGATTGTCCGTGTCTGATTAATAAAAGTTTTGTAACAGGCATTGTGCAGATTTCAGATTTCAGATTTCAAATTTCAAATAAGAAGATTTTTTTATATCAGCCGAAATTATATTCAAATCCGACTTTTTCAAAAGGTTTTAATTTTGAAATGTGAAATTTTAGATTTGAGATATGGCTTCATGCTGAAACCGTATCGGCTTGAAGTTTTTCGGTTTGATAATGTGTGATTAAAGCATCAATGAATTGCTCCAGATCGCCTTCCATCACCAGATCAAGCTGATGAACGGTTAAACCGATGCGGTGGTCTGTAACGCGGTTCTCCTTGTAATTATAAGTGCGAATTTTCTCGCTTCGGTCGCCGCTTCCAACCATTAATTTGCGGTCTGCCGCTAATTCGTCGTGCTGTTTCTGTTCTTCGATTTCCTGCAATCTCGCCCGCAGAACCCGCATTGCTTTCTCGCGGTTTTTTATCTGAGATTTTTCGTCCTGCATCGAAACGACAAGTCCAGAAGGCTCGTGTGTGATGCGAACGGCGGAATATGTCGTATTTACTGATTGACCGCCCGGACCTGACGAACAAAATGTATCAATCCGCAGATCATTTTGGTCAATTTGTATATCAACTTCTTCGGCTTCCGGCAGAACGGCAACCGTTACGGCAGAAGTGTGAATACGTCCGCTCGATTCCGTTTGCGGAACTCTCTGCACGCGGTGAACGCCTGATTCAAAACGCATTTTGGAATAAACATTATCACCTTCGATCATCGCAAAGGCTTCCTTCATACCGCCGACTCCGGTATCGGAAGCGTTCATAACTTCCATTTTCCAACCTTGAGTTTCAGCATAACGGGCATACATACGCAAAATTTCTGAAGCAAAAAGTGTCGCTTCATCGCCGCCCGTTCCTGCACGGATTTCTAAAATTACATTTTTTTCATCATTCGGGTCTTTCGGAATCAGCAGAACCTTCAATTCTTCTTCCGCTTTTTCCATACCTTCCTCGAGTTCGGAAATCTCCATTTCAGCTAATTCCTTCATCTCGTCGTTTTCCGTTGCGTCCAAGACTTCTTTCGCCCCGTCTAAATCTTCCTGCATTTTCTTGACTTCACGATATTTTTCAACAATATCGCCCAAAGATTTATGCTGTTTCATCAGCTTTGTATAAGCCTCAATATCCGATGTAACATCAGGTTCGGACAACTGCTGATTGATTTCCTCATAATTTTCTTCAATTTGTGCGAGTTTTTCTAACATAATTTATACGACCACTTCTAATTCTCTATCCATCGCAGGAACTTTGCTTGCGTCGAACGGTTCTAACTTTAACGATTCTTTTAATGCTTCAATCGCAACTTCCAATTGTTCGCCGTCGGGATTTTGAGTTGTGATATTTTGAAGCCACAAACCGGGAAGCGTCATAAGTTTGAAAACCAAACCCGATTCTTTTTTCGCTGCATAACGGATAATTTCATAAGAAATTCCAGCAACGAGCGGCATTAAAACGATTCGCACAACAAAATTCATCCACATTTGCTCGAAATTTATCACCGAGAAAAGAACGATGGCGACGAGCATTACGACCATTAAAAATGAAGTTCCGCAACGCGGGTGCTGACGTTTTTGGACGGTCGCGTTTTTGACTGTTAGATTCAAACCTTTTTCCCACGCGAAAACCGTTTTGTGTTCCGCTCCGTGATACTGGAAGACTCTGTTGATGTCATTGATAAAAGACATCGAGAAGATCATTGTGACGAAAAAGAGCATCCGAATTAAACCGTCAATTAAATTAAATGCCATCCAACTTTCGGGTTTAACTTCCCAAACATACGCTTTAACCGTTGTCCACCAAGCGGCATCGCCGAGAATCGCCGGAGCTTCCGCCCAACCGAATGCGATAAATAAAATGTTCGTCAAAAGAAGCGGAGCGGCGATAAATAGCAAAATGTTAAAACCCATCGCAAAAACTATAGAGCCGACCGTACTTGCCGATTGTTTGGCTTTTTCGACTTTTGATTTTTCCTTTCTATCGTCCGGCAAGGTCATTCTGGCAGGTGATTTTGTAAAATTCTCGTCAAAAGTTCCTTCGACCAAAGCGGGTTCGGTTTCCGTAGCTTTTACTTTTTCGAATTCTTCCTGTTCCGTCAGATCGTCTTCATAAATCTGAGCCGAATAATTCAGAGCCTTGATTCCGAGTGCCAAAGACTGAATCAAAGTCGCTCCGCCGCGAAGAACGGGAGTGTCCAGAATCTTATATTTCTCACTCCATTTCGGCAGAACCTCCGCCGTCGAAACAATCGAACCGTCCGATTTGCGGCAGGCAATTGCATAAGCATTCGGCGTACGCATCATCACGCCTTCCATCACGGCTTGTCCGCCGACGATCAAATCTCTTTCTAATGCTAAAAATAATGTTAGGAATTTTTTCATAATCTTTAAATAATACAAATTTTGGAATTGAAATAACTGATTTCTTAGATAGAAAATCATTTAATAAAGATGCCTAATTTACTGCTATTTTCAAAAAATTACGCCGAATCATAAAAAAGAAAAAACGCCTCAGCTTTTTTTCTTTTTATGGCGTTTGCATCCTTGATTATACACTAAGAGCAAACGACGCAAATTCTAAGCGTCGGCGTTTGATTTTATGGTGGTTATAATTGGTTAAATTTTAGGTTAACTCGCATTTTAAAAAGCCTTAATTTTCAGCTTGAACTGTTTCAGGTTCAGCCGCTGCCGCACCTTTTCGGCGGGCGAAACGCTTGTTAAATCTGTCAACACGACCTGCGGTATCAACCAATTTTTGTTTACCTGTAAAGAACGGATGACATTCCGAACAAATTTCTATGCTCAGATTCTCGCCCTGTGTCGAGCGTGTTTCAAATGTGTTTCCGCACGCACAAGTTACGGTAATTGCTTCATAATTTGGATGTATTTCTGGTTTCATTATTTTATTTTGCCCCCTTGATAGAATAAAAATCGCACAATGTGCAAACGATTATTCTAAAACTGTTTGAAAATATAAGCAAGTTGGAACAAGCAATACGATGAAGACTTTCTTATACTTTATTCAAACATAGAAAAATAAATTAAGAGAAAACCCGCTTTGGCTTTAAAGTCTATTGAGAAAATAGTTGGCATCTTGAAATACAATGTTATAATCATAAAATGTGTTATCCTCTCCTTTTTCCCAATTGGCTTAATAACTTGGAGATATAAAAATGAAAAAATTTGCTTTTTTTATAGTGTTTTTAGGAATACTTGGAATTTCTATATATACACCGAAAATAAACGGACAGGAACGACCGCGAGTTGTCGAGCTTCCGGTTGATAAACAGTCAACAACCGCTCCCGTAGAAACGTATATTGAACCACCGCCGCCGATGTCGGTGATTGATAATGAAGATGTAATAAAAATCAATACAAATCTGGTAAAACTCCCCGTTTCAGTCTTTGACAAAAACGGAAGATTTATCTCAGGTTTACAGCAGAATGATTTTCAGATTTTTGAGAACGGTTATGAACAGCAAATAGAATACTTTGCTTCGATTGAAAATCCGTTCACCGTAGTTTTATTGCTCGATCTGAGTCCTTCAACCAAATATAAAATCAATGAAATTCAGGATGCGGCGATTGCTTTTTATGACGAATTGCGGAGTGATGACCGTTTAATTGTTGTTGCATTTAGCCGAAATATGGAAATCTTGAGCGATGGAAATGCAGATTATAATCAAATCCGCAGTGATATTCGGCGGGCAAAATTCGGTGATGGAACGAGTCTTTACGAAACAGTAGATTTTGCAATGAATAAGGTAAAAGCAATTCCGGGACGCAAAGCCATCGTTTTATTCAGCGACGGAGTTGATACATCTTCCAGACGTGCTAATTTTAACGGCACGATCAAACAAGCCCATTCTTCCGATGCACTGATTTATTCGATCAGATACGATACATTCGTGCCAAACCCATACGGAAAAAAAGTTCAATATGGAATCGGCGGAAGCCCCGAAGAACATCAACGCGGAAAAATATATCTGCGGAATCTGACGGAATTCAGCGGCGGCAGAATTTATGAAGCGGATACGACCGCTAATTTGACCAACGCATTTAAAAACATTGCCGAAGAACTTCGCCGGCAGTATTCAATTGGATATTATCCCGAAAATGAAGGCATAGAAGGCGAACGGCGAAATATAATGGTCAGAGTCAGGCGACCAAACCTGGTCGTTAGATCAAAGGGCAGTTACGTGGTTGAAACAGCCGAGGTTAAATAATCAAACGGTGGCTGACAAAAGTTATAAACAATAGCTGTAATGACAAATTAAGTTGGTAACAGTTGAAAAACAAACTATCCATTATCAACTATCAGCTATCAACTTTTAGACAAAGATATATTTTGATAAAAGTCGATAGTTGATAATTGACAGTTGATAGTTACCGTTGCGACAACTTAACTCGTCAATACAAATAGCTGTCAGCTTATTTGCTAAAGGCTTTTCAATATCCAGATTAAAAAACTTTTTTTTAGGCATCTTTAAGTAAATATCAATAATCCTAGAAAAGAATGGAAAATTAGTTTTTTTAGCCGTTTCTTTAAATAAGCTGACTTTAACTGGAGATTCTGAAGATGAGAAAGACCGTATTTGTTTTGCTGATTCTCGGCTTGTTTTGTCTATCCGCATTTGCCCAAACCGGAAAGAAAACCCGTCCACGAATTGTAAAAACGCCGACATCAACTCCGCAGACGCAGACGCAGCGTCCCGTTCTGCAAAATGACACACAAAATAAAACTACACAGCAGGTCGGGAAACCACCTGTTTTAGTTGATAACACTTCCAAAAAACCGCCTTCGACTAAAGATCAGGTTCCGGCAGATGAAGAAGTTCTTGAGGATGATGAAATAATCAAGGTTGACACGAACTTCGTAACTTTGCCGGTGTCCGTTTTGGATCGGCAGGGAAGATTCATTTCCGGCTTAACCCAGAATCAATTTCAGATTTTCGACAACGGAATTCAGCAAAAAGTTGAGTATTTTGCGTCGGTTGAAAAACCCTTTACGGTCGTTTTGATGATTGATGTCAGTCCTTCTACTCAATACAAAATTGACGAAATCCAGGATGCGGCGATTACTTTTGTTAATCAATTAAGACCCGACGACAGAGTAATGGTCGTAGCATTTGATCGGAGATTACAAGTTTTAAGTCAGCCGACAAACAATCGTATGCAGCTTAGAAATGCAATTCGGCGGGCAAATTTTGGCGACGGAACAAGTCTTTATGATTCAATAGATCAGGTTATTAATCGCTATTTGAGAAATATCGAGGGACGCAAAGCCATCGTTTTATTTACCGACGGCGTTGATACGACATCTAACAATGCCAATTACCAAACGACTCTCAGAAACGTCGAAGAAGTTGACGCACTTATTTATCCGGTTCGCTACGACACATCTTCACAATATGCACAGACGAGCTATCCCGGTAGCAGAAGAATTCCGCAAAGTACGGGAAGTGTTTTGGGCGATATTCTGGCAACAATTATGACCGGAAACGTCAGTATCGGTGGAGTCGGCGGTGCAGGTCAAAGTCCGGCAGATTATGCACGCGGAAAGGCTTATCTGGAAGAACTTGCCCGATTTAGCGGCGGACGCAAATTTGAAGCAAATACAACTTATAATTTGGATGCGGCTTTTAGAAGCATTGCCGAAGAACTTCGCCGGCAGTATTCGCTCGGATATTATCCCGAAGCGGTTGGACAAAAAGGCGAGCGGCGGCAAATTCGTGTCCGTATAAAACGTCCGAATTTAGTTGTCAGAACCAAACGAAGTTATATTGTCGGTGATGGAAACTAATTGTTAATGGAAAATGGAAAACGGATAATGGAAAATGAAGAAAATTCGATTTCCATTATTAAAATTAATGAAAAAAATCTCAGTCATTTTTATACTGATTTGTTTCGCAGCCGTCGGCATTTTCGCTCAGGCTAATCGCGGAACTATAAATAATGACAAAAAGGCAAACAAGCGTGCGGACGAGGAAACTTCCAAACCGAAAGAAAAACCGAAATTTGCAAATGAAGTTGAACCTGACGAATCAATCGAAACTGATGATGAGATCATAAATATTGATACGAAACTGGTTACAATTCCGGTCAAAGTAACGGACCGCAATGGCAGATTTGTCGGTGGATTGGACAAAGAAGATTTTAGCGTTGAGGAAGATAAAGTCGGGCAGGAAATCGCTTATTTTCAAAATGAGGAAAAACCTTTCACCGTCGCATTAGTTTTGGATATGAGTTATTCAACTACATTCAAAATTGACGAAATCCAGCAAGCTGCACTCACATTTATTACCCAGCTTCGCCCTGACGACAAGGTTATGGTTGTTTCATTTGACGGCGAATTTTATATTTTGTGCGAGCCGACAAACGACCGTAAGACGATTCAACAGGCGATAATTAAAACGAAAATCGGTTCGGGAACAAGCCTTTATGAAACGGTTGATTTTGTGATAAACAAACGCTTTGACAAAATCGCGGGACGCAAAGCAATCGTACTTTTCACCGACGGCGTTGACACGACTTCAAGACAAGCTAATGACCGCGATAATCTGCGTGATGCTCTGGAGTTGGACACACTTATTTATCCGATTCAATATGACACTTACAAAGATGTTCAGGCAATCCAAAACAAATCCGTTATAGTTCAACCGCCGACAATCAGAACAACTCCGACAGCTAATGGCGGAAGTATTCCAACCGGACAACCGAAAAGTCCTTTCCCGTTTCCTCTGCCGACGGGAACAATCAGCACGGGAGGCAGAAGCGGAACACCGCCACGTTCAATGCCCGGTTCGGGAACAAGTGTCGAAGATTATAAAAAAGCCGACGAATATTTAGAAGAAATGGCGATGCGGACGGGCGGCAGAATTTATAAGGCAAACAGCACCGAAAATCTTTCAGATGCTTTCTCAAAAATTGCCAGTGAATTACGCGAATTTTACAGCCTCGGTTATTATCCCAGCGAAGAAAAAGATGCGGGAAAACAACGCAAAATAAAAGTCCGCGTTAACCGAAAAGGTGTAGCAGTCAGAGCCAGAGAAAGCTATGGGGTTAAGGAAAAAAAGCAAAATTAAAAATTAAAAATTCTTTTAACTCTTGCCGCCAACCGCCAACCGCCTTTAAATAACAGTCCCATCTTTAATTATTTCATTTTTTGGAATAATAATAATCCCATCGCGGATAAAATAGTTTTCGCCTTCTTCTTCCTCGACTCCCCGTTCATTTCCAAGTTTTACATTTTTTCCGATACGGGCATTCTTATCAACAATTGCCCGCTTAATAATTGAATTTCTCCCGATTCCAATATGCGGAATTTTGTTTGACACATTTATTTGCAGTTCTTCGTAGGATTCGTAATAATCTGCTCCCATTAAGATTGAATCTTCAATTTTCGCTCCATAATCAATCCGGCTACGCAAGCCGATGATCGAATTTTGGGCATAAACTCCGTCTAAAATACAGCCTTCGCTGACCATTGAATGATTAATTTCGCTGTTCTGAATCTTGGATGGCGGCAAAAAACGGCTACGTGTATAGACCGGCGATTCGGAATTAAAGAAATTAAATTTGGGAAGTGCCGAAGCCAAATCCAGATTCGCATCGTAAAATGCCCGAATTGTTCCGATGTCTTCCCAATAATCATCAAAAAAATGTGCCTGAACATTTAAGTTTTCAATCGAAGCGGGAATTATTTCGCCTCCGAAATCAAAGCGTTTTTCATCCTCATTCAGCAATTCGACCAATCTTTGATAATCAAAAACATAAATCCCCATCGAAGCTAAATACGGTCTTTTGTTGGATTCTTCCTCCGATAATCCGAAACGGGTCGTGTCAACCCGCATCGCTTCTAGTTCTTCGCCCGTCGGTTTTTCCTTAAACTCAATAATCTTCCCGTCATTATTGGTTTTGAGCAAGCCGAAACCTTCGGCTTCTTTCAGAGTGCAGGGAATTACCGAGATCGTTACGTCGGCATTCGTGTCAAAATGTTTTTGCAAAAACTGCCTGTAATCCATCCGATAAAGATGATCGCCCGACAAGATCAAAATCGTATTCACGCCCCAATCCCTGATGTGCGGAATTACCTGCCGCACCGCATCTGCCGTGCCTTGAAACCATTGCGGCGAATCGCGGCGTTGTTCGGCGGCAAGGATTTCGACAAAACCGCTTGAGAAATTTGAAAAACGATATGTTCGGGCAATATGCCGATTGAGTGAAGCCGAATTAAATTGCGTTAAAATAAATATCTGGGTAACTCTCGAATTTATGCAGTTTGAAATCGGCACATCAATCAAACGGTATTTTCCGCCAAGCGGAACTGCCGGTTTTGCACGCTCTTTAGTTAGAGGAAAAAGCCTTGAGCCGGCACCGCCGCCAAGAATTATCGCCATTACTTTCGGGTCTTGATACATAATTTTATCTTCAAATGTTGTCATTATTGTTATTTATTACATTTACAGCATAGCTTTATTCCAAATTCAATTTCAAGAAGACATAATTTATTTCAAATTCCTTTGACATTCTCTGCAAATGCGTGATACTTTGCCTTTCACCGATTATAAATCGGATGTTCTTTTTCAGACTAAAACACTTTTTTAGGCATTAGGGGAAGCCGGGTGAAAATCCCGCACGATCGCGTCACTGTGAAAGCGATTTCAGATTTCAGATTTCAGATTGCAGATTGGTTTTTTATTATCAATCCAAAATCCAAAATCCAAAATCCAAAATCGAAATAAGTCAGGAAACCTGCCAAAAGTTTTTTTAGCCGTAAATGTTTCGCGTCAAGACATTTGGTTAAACACATACTTTTTTTTAATATTATTTGAATAAAAAAGTCCTGTTTTCTTCATCTTGAATGCGAGAAGAGAAGCAGGATTTTTTTTATTTTGAACGACAAGAAAATATCATTAAAAATAATTTCACGGAAAATTTCCATCGCAATTTTATTTATTGCTGTGATAATTTTTGCCGCAGATTGCCGCCTTGATAATTCGCAAAAAGCGGAGATCAAACCATCGGTAAACAGAGAAATTACCGACGATCTCGGTAGAAAAATCAATCTGCCGAATGAGATTACAAAAGCCGTTTCGCTGGCACCGAATTTGACCGAAATCATTTTCGCTGTTGGTGCGGGCGAAAAACTTGTCGGTGTAACTTCATTTTGTAATTACCCCGAAGAAGCAACAAAAATTCAGGAAATCGGCGACACACTAAAACCGAATATTGAAAATATAATTGCTTTAAAACCGCAAATTGTTTTCGTTTCAACCGCTTCGCAACTCGAATCATTCACTGAAACACTCGAAAAACAGGGAATAAGTGTTTTTGTTACAAACCCGAATTCTTTTCAGGATATATATAAAAGTATCGAAAAGATCGGCGAAGTTTTCGGTAATGATGAAAATGCAAAAGAATTGGTCGAAGCCTTGAAAAACCGTGTTGCAGAAGTTGAAAACAAAACTAAAGATGCCGAAAAAGTTAGGACTTTCGTGCAGATTGATAAATCACTTTACACAATTGGCAAAGAATCTTTTTTAACCGACCTGATCGGAAAGGCAGGCGGCGTTTCCGTTACAAAAGATGTCGCAACAGCTTATCCAAAAATCAGTAAGGAAAAGGCTTTTGCACTAAATCCCGAAGTGATAATTCTATCGGACAGTTCAGATAATAATGAGCCGAATGAAGTTTTTAAGAACTCAAACGCGGTCAAAAATGGCAGAGTTTATAAAATAAACGCAGACATTTTATCGCGTCCCGCACCGCGAATTGTTGACGCGTTGGAGCAGATTGCGAAAGATTTGCATCCCGATAAATTTTGATGAGAGTTGAAAGTTCAGAGTTCAAAGTTCAGAGTTTGCGTCTTGGCGTTGGGCTTATTGTTTTGCTGGTTCTCTCGATTTTAACTGCAATTTTTCTCGGAAGTGAAAAATTATCGTTCTTTGAATTAAACGAATCGCAAGCCGCAATTCTTTATGATATACGCCTGCCGCGAATTCTTCTCGGTGCTTGTGTCGGTGCGAGTCTGGCGGTTGCGGGAGCGAGTTTGCAGGCATTATTGCGAAATCCTCTGGCAGAACCATATTTGCTCGGTGTTTCAAACGGTGCGGCACTTGGGACGATGTTGGCATTTGTGTTTTTTGAATCGTTTGAATTTGCCCGCCCCGTTATGGCAATTGTCGGTGCGGGTTTGGCAACTTTTGCTGTTTATCAAATGGCAAAATCGCGGGCGGGAATGAATGTTGAACGGCTGATTTTAGCGGGCGTGATCGTAACGACATTTCTATCGTCAATCATTATTTTGATGACTTCGCTGCTTGATGCAACAAAGTTGCGTTCATTTACATTTTGGCTTCTCGGTGATTTGTCGCAAGCAACGGAAGGCGGATTTTATCTGAGTTTGATCGCCGTAATTATCGGGACGATTATTTTGACTTCGCAGGCGAGAGCTTTGAATTTAATGATGATCGGCGAACGTGATGCGTTTGATTTCGGCGTTGAAATTGAAAAAACCCGCCTTATTGTTTTTGCGACGGCTTCGGGATTGGTCGGAATTTCGGTTGCGGCTTCGGGATCGGTCGGATTTGTCGGTTTGATCGTTCCGCATCTCGTTCGGCTGGCAATCGGAAGCGATAACCGCAATGTTTTGCCGTTTTCGGCTTTGTTCGGAGCAAGTTTTGTCGTGCTGGCAGACACGGTTGCAAGAACGGTAATTTCGCCGAGAGAATTGCCCGTCGGTGCGATCACGGCTTTGATCGGATGTCCACTTTTTATTTATTTATTGAGGAAGAATTAGCCACGAACAAACACGAAAGGACACGAAAAAAAATTGAAATAAAAATTTTCGTATTCATTCGTGGCTCAAATAAAATGTTAAACATTCAAAACATTTCGATAAATTACGGTGATTCGCGGATTTTGCGGGATGTTTCTTTTTCGCTTGAATCAGGCGAAATTGTTGCGATTCTCGGTGTGAATGGTGCGGGGAAAACTACGCTTCTGCGAGCTTTAAATAATACTTTACCGATTGCGGACGGCGAAATTTTGTTGGATAAAAAATCTATTGCGGATTATTCCCGGCGGGAAATTGCACAGAAAATTGCAGTTGTTGCACAGGAAAATGAAACAAAATTTCCGATAACGGTTCTGGAATTCATCTTAGCGGGACGTTTTGCACACGGGAATTCTTTTGGTTGGGAAACGGAAAACGATCTGCGAATCGCGTTTGATTGTTTGCAGCTTTGCGATTTGGGCGAATATGAAAAACGCTTGATGAACGAACTTTCAGGCGGCGAACGGCAGAGAGTTTTACTGGCACGTGCCTTTGCGACAAATGCGAGAATTTTGTTGCTCGATGAGCCGACAAATAATCTGGATTTGTCGCATCAGGCATTGTTGCTGAAATTAATTAGTGAGCGTTGCCAAACTTGCGAATCTTCGGCAATCGTTATCACACACGATCTGAATTTAGCTTCGGAATTTGCCGATAAAATTTTGTTGTTAAAAAACGGCGAAATTATTGCACAAGGCAAGCCGAAAGATGTTTTAACAGTCGAGAATTTACTGAAAGTTTTCGGTGTAAAAGTTTTATTGGACGAAAATCCTTTGACGGAAAATGTCAGAGTAACGACGATATATTGATTTTGGATTTTAGATTTTGGATTTTGGATTAATTTCTTAAAACTTAAATCTTAAATCCTGAATCTTAAATGAGCAATTTGTTCAAAGGAATGCGGTGAAAATTCCGCAACTGCCCACGCAACCGTGAATTCATTGTTAGATGAAAAGTCGGGAACTTTATTCATTTGCTTGCGATTATTAACAACAAGACATTCCCGCGTTGGGCGGGAAAGGAGATTTTAATGAAATTTATAAGTAGTTTATTTTTATTGTGTTTTTTGGCGATAGAGGTTTTTGCACAGCAAACAGGAACTGTTTCAGGAACATACAGATACAATGGATTTAAAGAAACAAATACAGCAATCACACTATCCAATGAATCAAACAAATTTACCGTGTTTACAAATGCAGATTCAGAATTTGAATTTGAAAATGTTCCGCCGGGCAAATATATCATCGAGAACAACAATAAATTATTCAAACAAGAAATATCTGTAAGTGCAGGACAAAACTTGGTTGTTGATATTTTTGCAGCAACTCCTGATGAATCATTGCAGGCATCAATTATTCGTGAAGAAGTAAATGTAGAAATTTCAACAGGAACTTCACAACCAATTTCCGAAGTTTCAAAAACAGTAAATGTAATTGGCGAAAAGGAGATCAGAGATCGAAACGAGATAAGTTTAACCGATACTTTGCGGACGATTCCGGGGTTTCTGGTTCAGCAACTCGGCGGTTTCGGGCGGACGGCGAGTATTAAAACCCGTGGTTTGCGAAATCAGGACACGGCGATTTTGATTGATGGAATAAGGTTTCGTGATCCCGCTTCGATAACGGGCGATGCTTCGGCGTTTTTGTCGGATTTTACAACGGTGAATGTTGCACGCATTGAAGTTTTACGCGGTTCGGGAAGTTCGGTTTACGGGACGAATGCGATTGGCGGCGTGGTTGATTTTCAAACGCCCGAGGCGAGAAAGGATTTTCACGGACAGCTTTTAGGTGAATATGGCGGACTCGGACTGAAAAGAGTTCGCGGCAATACATCTTTTGGGACGCAGAACGGGAAATTCGGTTATACGTTGGGCGTTGCAAGGACGATTTATTCGGAAGGCATTGACGGCGAAGATGATGCTCACAATACGAATTTTCAGGGCAGAATTGATTACAATCCGTTTTCAAAAACAAATATTTCGGGCAGGATTTTTGCGTCGGATGCGTATGTGCGTTTGAATTCGAGTCCCGATACATTTGGAAATTTGCCCGCAATCACAAACATAATTGATGCCAATGAAGGCGTAAATTTTACGGCGGATGTCAACGATCCCGACAATTCGCAAAAATCAAAATTCTTTAGCGGACAAATTGCTTTAACGCAAATTATCAAACCGAATTTTGTTTTCAAGGCGAGTTATCAAGGTTTGAAAACTTCACGTGAAAATGAAAACGGCGGACTTGGGGTTGGATTTCAGCCGTTTGGCGGAAATCAGATAAGTATTTTTAACGGGCAAATTCATACGCTTAATACAAAATTCGATTGGAACACGAACCGGAATAATCTTTTAACATGCGGCTACGAGTTTGAACGCGAGATTTACGGCAATCAGGGAATTACGCCATCTTTGGCAGGAAATTTTTTCGCCGATGCAAGACAGACAAGCAACACATTTTTTGTGCAGGATTTGCTTGGGTTGTTTAATGATAGATTACAGCTTGCAGGCGGTTTTCGGATGCAGTGGTTTTCGCTTGATACGCCGGAATTCAGCGTTAACAATGCTCCTTATAATAATTTGACAATTGATAATCCGCCGATATCATATACGTTTGACGGTTCGGCTTCGTATTATTTTACTAAAACGGGAACGAAAATTCGCGGACACATCGGCAACGGTTATCGTGTCCCGTCTTTATATGAACGACTCGGCACATTTTACAGTTCGTTTTCGCAAAGTTTTATAGCTTTCGGCGATCCGAACTTAGAACCCGAACGCTCGATTGCATTTGACGCGGGAATTGATCAGAGCTTAATAAACAATAAATTAAGGCTTTCGGCAACGTATTTTTATACAAAACTAATTGATACAATCGGTTTTGGAAATGTCGTGCCGAATATCGGAGCAACGACAAGACCTTTCGGCGGTTATATCAATCAAAAGGGCGGAATTTCACGCGGTGCGGAATTTAGCGGCGATCTGAAAGCATCGGATTCGACCGATATTTTTGCGTCATACACATATACAAACAGTGACCAACGCTCGCCGCAGGTTGCGGGAAGCGGAATTATCGAAACGCTCGGTGTTCCCGAACACCAATTCACATTGGTTGCTACGCAGAGATTCGGCAAGCGTCTGTCGGTTAATTTTGATTTTCTGGCAACCGGCAGCTATCTTGCACCGATTTTCAGCAATCAAATTTTTTCAACCAGAATTTACCGCTTTGAAGGAAATCGTCGCGGAGATTTAACCGCTAGATATGAAATTCCCGCTTACAATGAAAAACTGAGATTTTCTATATTTGGCACGGTTGAAAATATTTTTGACAATGAATATTTTGAAAACGGTTTTCGCACAGCAGGCAGAACAGGTCGAATTGGTTTGGGAGTTAATTTTTAATCAAGTTTAAATTTAGCAACTAAGTTTATGTAGATTTTATGACTTCAGGGAAATTTAGAGTCCATATAAACTCAGTTGGCTTTTACGAAAGCATACGCGGCAAATGACGCAAGCCGCTTCAAAACTAATAATAAAAGGCTGTCCGAATTATCGAACAGCCTTTCCAATTATTCTCAAAATTAAACCTTAGCTTTGATTGCCGTTATCGATTTTGAGTTTTTCATCTTCCGTTTTTTCAAGCGATTGATTTACCTTTTGCGGCTCATCTTTTTTTGAATCGCCGTTGCTTGAAAGTTTAAAGTTTCCGTTATCATCCGTTTCAACGCCGAGTTGCGACAGGATTTCGGGAAGACTTATGCCTAACGCCGACATTTTTTGAAGCAAACCGAAGATCATATTCGGACTTGTTTCAGCGAAGCGGTTCAAACCAGAACTGCTGCCGTTTTTCTCACCGTTTCCGTTGTCAATCATCACAACTTTATCAATCGAGCCGAGCGGTTCGGCAATTGCTTGGAAGACAGGTGCGGATGACGAAATGATTTCAGGCAGTTTTTCGAGAATCGTTTGCAGACGAGCCGCATCGTTAAATTCTCTCCACGCCGCCGCTTTTTCCATAATCGCTTTCGCTTCGGCTAAACCTTGTGCTTCGGTGGCTTTTGCTTTCGCAAGTCCGGCGGCTTCGAGTCTTTCGGCTTCCGCTTTACCCAATGCACTTATTCTTGACGCTTCCGCCAGACCTTCCGCTTCGACGGCTTTTGCACGACCTTCACCTTCACGCTGCAATTTTTGAGCTTCGGCTTCGGCGTTGGCAATTTCGGCTTGCTTGCGACCTTCGGCTTCGAGAATTTGTGATTCTTGAGCACCTCTTGCACGCAAAACCGATGCAGTTCTATCAGCTTCGGCTTGTTTTACAACCGTTGCTTCGAGTTCTTTTTCCTTACGCAAAACTTCTTGTTCCTGCACGGAAATTTGTTCCTGCGTTCTGATTTTCTCAATGCGAACTTCTTCGGCGACAACTTCCTGTTTTGCCTGTGCTTCAGAAAGCGGTCCGGCTTGTCTGGCTCTCGCACGTTCCTTTTCAATTTCCGCCGCAACCTGTGCTTTTTGAATTTCGGTTTCACGGTTTGATTGAGCGATCTGTGCTTCGGTTGCGAGGCGAACTTTTTCACCTTCCTGCAAAGCAAGCGACGCTTTTATTTTCGAATCGCGTTTTGCCTCCGCTTCACCAATTTCCGCATCACGCTTAACTTCCGCCGTTCTGCGTTTACCGAGTGCATCCAGATATCCTTCTTCATCAGCGATCTCCTGAATCGTCAAAGCATCGAGTCCGATGCCCATTTTTTCAAGGTCGCCCGCCGCTTCGGTAAGTAATTTTTGTGCAAATGTCTGACGGTCATTGTTGATTTCCTCAACCGTCAAAGTTCCAAGAATCGCCCGCAAATGTCCTTCGAGAGTTTGAAAAACAAGTTGATGAAATTCCGCTTCGGGCATTCCCAAAAATCTTTCCGCTGCTGAACGCAATGACGAATCATCGCCTTTGATTTTGATGTTTGCGACAGCTTTGACCGAAACCGGAACGCCTTCAACGGTGTAGGCTCTCGATGTAGAAAGTGGAACAGTAATGACGTTCAAATCAAGGTATTCAACCTTTTCCAAAAACGGTTTGACAAGCGTCGCACTACCGCGAACAAGCCGATAACCAACCGTCGTGCCGTCCGCCAATTGGCGATTTCTACCCGAAATCACCGCCGCTTTATTCGGCGAAACTTTTATATAGAAACCGCTGAGTATCCAAAGTGCCGCTAAAAAGGCGACAACAACTGCAACGACTCCAATAATTATATAAAGAATTGAACCTTCTAACATTTTATTTACCTCAATTTACACTTGCGTTTTGGCAAGGCTTATTAACTCTAGGTAGAAAATTTCGATCAAACATTCTACGCTTTTCCTGTAACTAAAAACTTTTTCCTACAATAAATCTCGCCGTTTTAATCTCCCATCCTTTCAAAGGAGGGGTGCCATTTATGGCGGGGTGGTTGTTCTTTGTTAATTATCTAAATAGATTCAGCTACACATTTCAATTGACAATATTTTGCAACCACCCCGTCAGTCGAAGCGACCGCCACCCCTCCTTTGAAAGGATGGGAGCTTTAGTTTGTCTATTTTCAATTTTTTTCTGATAACAACTCGTAATCTTTAATATCCATCGAACTAACAATAAATTCATTGCCCGCAATTTCTTCGATAAAAACTGTTTCGCCTGCTTTTATTGCTTTGCCATCGCGTGTGCGGGCGAGTTTATCAATTCTTTGTTGGCGGACATTGAACGAAATTTGTCCGATGCTGTCGGGTTTTATGTCAACTATAACTTTTGCCGCATGTCCGACCAATTCACGGTTTGTCACGGGCGGAGAACCTTCATTTGAAACAAGATAATATCCAAATGCGAAAACCAATCCGCCAAGAATCAAACCGCTTCCAATACCGATCAAAGCACCGAGAACTCCGCCCAAACCAAGTTGCAATGCAACTGCTCCGACAAAACCGAATGCTACAAGAAACATACTAATTACACGGCTATCAAAAATCCCGAAACCTGCTCCACCGCCATCAAAATCAGCATCAACATCGGCATCAAAGTCAAAATCCGCCCCGAAGTCCAAATCCAAAGCATCAAAAACGTCACCAAGGATCAGCGAGATCATCAAAAACAAAAAACCGATTCCGCCGATGGTTAAAAAGATTATAAGAAGTGTGGACATTTTATTTATGCCTCCGAAAAATAACGAAAATTGTAAACCGTGTAGAAAAGTGTGTGTGCCTATAATATATAACGAAAAAGTATTTATGATAAGTAATCGTGCAGAAATAGTTTAGACTATCAAGCGAGATGGGTAAAATAAAAGTAATCGAACTAACGAAAAAACAATGCGAAGCCTTGGAAAACGGTTATCGCCATGGCACGACACATAGTTT
>JALZKH010000057.1 GCA_030859345.1 Acidobacteriota bacterium
AACTATGTGTCGTGCCATGGCGATAACCGTTTTCCAAGGCTTCGCATTGTTTTTTCGTTAGTTCGATTACTTTTATTTTACCCATCTCGCTTGATAGTCTAAACTATTTCTGCACGATTACTTATTAAGTTGATTTACCATATATTTGCAAAACTCTTCATTTAACTCAATTCCAGTAGCTGAAAAACCTTCATTCATTGCCACACTTAAAGTTGTTCCGCTACCTGCAAAAGGATCAATCACTTTACCTTCTTTACGGCAACCGATTGAAAGGCATCTTCTTACTAATTCTGCTGGATAAGGTGCTGTATCTATTTCTGTCTTTCCATTTCTTTCAGGTGGAATTGTCCAAACATCTTCATCGAAATTTTGTGTAATTAAAGGTTCTCTATCAAAATAATATTTTCTGCTTTTTGAAAACATAAAGACAAATTCATAACTTCTTCGTGGTCGGTCTCTAACAGCTTCTGGTAAACATTTATCTCGATGCCAAACAATTGTGCTTCTTAATGCCCAACCATTTTCCATTAAACTTAACGCAACACGCCAAGGAATTCCTATCATAGATTTCTTTTGAAGACCTATACCCATTCCGCCACTCTTATCTACAGCCCTTAACCCAAACCGCCGTTTTTTACTTTTTTTATCTTTGCCGTGGGATTTTCCTCTGCCTGAATAATAAGTATCTCCAAGGTTCAAAAATAGTAGTCCATCAGATTTGAGAACTCTATTTATTTCACTCATGGTATTAGTAATCGCATCAACATAATCGTCTATCGTTTCTTCTTTACCAATTTGATTTTTTACACCATAATCTCGTAGCCAAAAATAAGGAGGAGATGTTACACAACAATTAAAAGACTGATCCTCAAAACTTTTCAAAGTTTTGAGAGCATCTCCACAATGAACTTCCCAACTCTGATTGGAAAGTGTAGTTCCATTCCAAACATTTGTTTTTTTCTCTGTTGGGTGGTTTGGACTCGAAATAGTTTGTGACAAATTATCTAACATAAACATTTAGTATTTTTCAGTTTAAATATAGTTTATGAATATGTCACTTGCAACAAATGGTTTATTACTTATTTGAAAATTATTTATTTCACCGCCAAATCTTCAAATATCTTCCAAACCATTTTTGCACCCACGGTTTTTTTAAGCCTTCGATTGTTTTTTCTGTTCCTAATGCCTGTGTGATTTTGGCGAGGGTTGGATAGACGTGGATGGCGGAATTTAGTTCGGTGATTGAAAGTCCGTGTGTCATAGCGACGGTGAATTCGGAGAGGAGTTCGCCGGCGTGGATGGCGACTATTGTTACGCCGAGGATTTTGTTGCCTTTGAGGACTAATTTAGCGAAGCCTTCGGGATTTCCTTCGGCGTAAGCTCGGTCATTTTCAGTGAAAGGGACTTTGTAGATTTCAATTTCGTCGCCATACTTTTTAACAGCTTCTTTTTCAATCATTCCGACGCGGGCGACTTCGGGTTCGGTGAAAGTTGTCCAGGGGACGATGCTGTAATCGGCTTTAGTGGTAAAAGGGTAAAATATGAAGCAGTTTTTTAGCACGATCTGGGCTTCGTAATCAGCCATGTGCGTGAACTGGAATTTGCCGTTGACATCGCCCGCCGCGTAGATTGATTTGTTGGTTGTGCGTAGATATTCGTCAACTTTTAATTTGCCTTTTTCGGTTTCTACGTCCGCTTTTTCAAGGTTTAATTTATCTGTGTTCGGTTTTCTACCGAGCGATACGAGAATTTCGTCCGCCTCGATTTGTTCTTTTGTGCCCTCTTCTTTTTCGATGTGGACGATTTTTCTGTTGTCTTTTTTCTCGACTTTGACGGCTTTGAAGTTTGTTTTGAGTTCAATTCCTTCTTTCTCGAAAACATCTTCCATAAATTTGGAAACTTCCGTGTCTTCGTGCGACATAATGTGTTCGGACATTTCGACGATTGTAACTTTTGAACCGAATCTGGCGAAGGATTGTCCGAGTTCGCAACCGATTGCTCCGCCGCCTAAGATAATCAATTCCTTCGGTAAATCTTTTAATTCAAAAACATCTTCGTTGGTAATAAAACCCGTTTCTTTTAAGCCTTCGATTGGCGGAATGTTCGGCGATGAACCTGTCGAAATACAAAAGCGTTTTGCTTTCATTATTCGTTTTTCGTTTGAGTCTTTTAGTTCGACTTCTATTTCATTTTTGCTAATGAATTTCGGCGTTCCGAAGATGACTTCTGCACCCATATCTTCAAAAACTTCCGGTCTGTCGTGTTCTTCGATTATGTCAATGACATCTTGAACTCTGTTGGTAATTGATTTAAAAGAATCGTCTTTGAATCCGAAATTTGAGATCTCAAATCCGTAATCGGAAGCGTTCTTCATATCGGAAGCAAATTTTGCCGAGCGGATAAGCGTTTTTGACGGAACACAACCCGTGTAAAGACAATCGCCGCCAAGTTTATTTTTTTCGATAATTGCAACCTTTGCACCAAGAATTCCCGCACCGCCGGCGGCGACCAATCCTGCCGAACCGCCGCCGATACAATTAAATCGTATGTTTCGCTCATAAGTTTTTTACGTATTTCGTTTTACGTAATTCGTAATTCGTTTTCTATTTTTTGCGTTTAACGTATTGCGTATTACGAATCACGCTTTTCCTCTTTAACTACATTTATCTGCCGACGCACTTTTTTTAATGTCGAATATGCTCCGACAACCACCAATAAAACCACTACAATATAAACCCAGACAGGAACATTTTTTCCTGCAAAGATTAAATATATGTATGCGGAAACAAAAAAGAACATCGCCGACAATGCGGGAAAGACGATTGATTTTCCCTTTCGATAATTGCGGATCAGCCACGCAATTGAAAGCGAGAAAAATGGAATTGCTCCAATATAAATACCGCCGAAGATGAACGGATTTACGCCGTAAGATTCGCCGAGGCTCAAAAACCATTCTATAAATTTTTCCCACATAGATTATTGGAATAATTCTACAACTGTTTGGATTTATTCCAATGATTGCAGTTTGCGGGGAATTATTCAATGAAATAGAATTTTTATTCTAAGCAAGCAGAATGTTTTTGTTGACTAATGTTGACAATAAACATCAAAGGTGGAAAGTTTTACAAATAAACATAGATTTGAAAGGGAGAAATTATTATGAAAAGAATCATTTTATCAATGATTTTCGCAGTTATCGGTGGAGTTTTTTTGGTCGGATTTAATTATACAACAGCAACAAATCTGACGATTGTTGAAAAATTTGGAAACAGCACGGTTGAGGCGGAATCGGGAGTTTATAACTTCGATACGGCTCATAGTTCAATCGGTTTTACGGTAAAACATATGGGGCTCGTGAACGTGCCGGGATATTTTACGGATTTTTCGGGAGCGGTAAATTATGATGCGAAGGATGTTACAAAATCTTCGGTTGAATTTAGTGCGAAAACGGCAAGTGTCAACACCAGAGTTGAAGGACGCGACAAACACTTACGTTCGGCTGATTTTTTTGATGTCGAGAAATTTCCCGAAATGACTTTTAAAAGCACGAAGGTTGTAAAAAGCGGCGACAACTTAATGGTTACGGGCGATTTCACACTTCGCGGCGTTAAAAAATCAATTACGCTTCCGATAAAGGTTGCGGGATTTGTTGATGGCAGAGGCGGTTCAAAAGTTATGGGAGCAACGGCGGAAACATCAATTGACCGCACGGCTTACGGCGTAAATTATGACCCGGACGGCAAAGCAGTTTCAAAGGATGTAAAGGTAATTTTGAATGTCGAAGCCAGACAAGCAGTAGCTAAAGAGTAATGAATAACTGATAATTGATAACGGATAACGGATAATGGATACTCTGAGAAACGGCAGAATTTTTATTTTGAATTGACCTTATTTTTATACAAAACCCACGTTGTCATACAGCGTAGGTTCTGGACGTTGGTTGTTTTGATCGGTTCGAGTAATGTTCCGTTTAGATTTTCGGTTGCCGTTATCAAAAATTCTTCGTCCACCAGAAAACGCTCCGAGCCGTCGGGCAGTAGGTATCTGCCGTTTTCAGTTGGGACGATTAAGTTTTCGATGCCGATTGATGAAGCAAGCCGGGCGAAAAAAATCCCGTTCGGCTTTAATACCCGCCACATTTCCAGAAGCATTTTGTTGAATTGATTTTTGCTTTCGGCAAAATGCAGAACCGCGTTGCTGATTATCCAATCAAAATGTTCGTCGGGAAAAGGCATTTTTTCAATGGGTGCGGTTTGGAAATTATCAATGGGCAAATTCGGTGCGAGTGTTTCCGCGAAATATTTTATTTGTTCGATGGCTTCATCTTCGCGGTCAACAGCAAAAACATTAAAGCCCATCCGCATAAAGTAAATTATATTTCTCCCGCCGCCGCATCCGGCATCGAGGATTTTCATATCACTTGCGAATCTGCCTTTTTGAATCTGGTCAAATAGATAAATATCAATGTTGCCGAAAATTTCACGAATATTTTCCATAGGTTGATTCTAATCTAAAATATGCAGTGTTTGGAATTCAATTTGAGAATAATGGCGGAATAATTTTAAGGAATTTGAGTATATTAATATACAAGGTCAAATTTTACGCTAAAGGCTTTCTTTTACAAGTTGAAAATGAATCCAAAACTCAGCTGAATGCGAATTAAATTAGCAGGAGACAAAAATTATGGACAGACGTGAATTTTTAAAATCGGGAACAATACTAGGAAGTTTACTTGCCGCCACGGGACTTTCAATCACTTCGGCGTGTAATGCTCAAACGGCAGCGGTTGGCAAAATGGCAGCCGGTAAAACAGATGATCTGCCGTTTAAAAAGATAATAAAAACAGATGCCGAATGGAAAAAGATTCTGACTCCCGAACAATATAGAATAACGAGGCAAGCCGGAACTGAAGCACCTTATACAAGTCCGCTCAACGACATCAAGGGAAAAGGTATTTTTGCGTGTGTTTGCTGTGATCTGCCGCTTTTCAGTTCCAAAACCAAATTTAATTCACATACGGGTTGGCCCAGTTTCTATAAACCGATCAAGCCAATAAATGTTCAGGAAAAAGTTGACAGAACGCTTGGAATTAAGCGGACGGAAGTTTTATGTAACCGTTGTGATGCTCATCTAGGTCACGTGTTTGACGACGGTCCCGAACCGACGGGTTTGCGTTATTGCATAAACGGCGTAGCGTTGAAATTCAACGAAGCGTAATAAAACTGAAAAAGAAATTAATCATCACTTAAAATAATCTGCACATTGGCGAAAGTTCTCTTATTTGAGTAAAGTAAATTACGCTTTATGAATATCCTTTCGCTTGAAAATATCAGCAAAAATTACGGCATCAAACCTTTGTTTGAAAATGTAACGGTTGGCTTTGAAGATTCCGACAAGATCGGGATCATCGGAACAAACGGTTCGGGGAAAACTACGCTTTTGCGGGTGATTGCGGGACGCGAAACGCCCGACGCGGGCAGAGTTGTGCGGGCAAATGATATATCTGTCGCATATTTGCCGCAGAACCCCGAATTTGTTGAAGAAGCGACGGTTTTGGAAACGGTTTTTGCGGCTTCGGACGGCGTAATGAAGTTGATTCGGGATTACGAAACAACTTGTAATGAATTAGTTCTGGATTATTCGGAAAAAACGCTCGATAAAGTTTCCAAACTACAACACGAACTCGAAATTTCGGGCGGTTGGGAAATCGAAACGAATGCGAAAAATGTTCTGACGCGGCTTGGAATTCTGGACACTTCAGCGAAAATGAAAACGCTTTCGGGCGGACAAAGAAAGCGTGTCGCACTTGCTCACGGGTTAATCGTTAAACCCGATATTTTAATTCTGGACGAACCGACAAATCACTTAGACGCGGACACGATTCTGTGGCTTGAAGATTATCTCAAAAATTACAAGGGAGCATTATTACTCGTTACGCACGACCGATATTTTCTTGACCGCGTAACGAACAGAATCTTCGAGATTGACCGCGGAACTGTTCAGGTTTTTCGCGGAAATTACTCATATTATCTGGAGAAAAAGGAAGAACAGGAAAATCTTCGGGCGGTTGAAGGTCATAAACGGGAACAGCGTATTAAAAAAGAATTGGCGTGGCTTCGGACGGGTGCGAAGGCTCGCACAACTAAATCCAAGGCAAGAATAAATGCCGCTTACGATTTGATGGCACAGCCGAAGGATAAAATAAAAGACGAAATTGATATTGCCATCGGTTCAAAACGGCTCGGCTCAAAAATTATTGAAATTGAAAATATCTCAAAATCTTACGGCGAGCAGAAATTGATTGATGATTTTTCGTATCTTTTAAAACGCGATGACCGCATTGGAATTATCGGTGCGAACGGTTCGGGTAAAACTACGCTTCTGGAAATTATTACCAACAGAATCAAACCCGATGCGGGCGAGATCGAAATCGGCGAAACAGTTCACATCGGATATTACGATCAGGAAAGCCGTGCGTTAAATGAAGACCAGCGGGTGATTGATTACATCAGGGAAATTGCCGAATACGTTACAACAGCTGACGGAACACAAATCACGGCAAGCCAAATGTTGGGCAAATTCTTATTTCCGCCCGAAGCACAATATTCTTTTATCGGAAAACTTTCGGGCGGCGAAAGGCGAAGACTTTATCTCTTGAGAATTTTGATGAGTTCGCCGAATGTTTTGTTTCTGGACGAGCCGACCAACGATCTCGATATTCAAACGCTGATCGCACTCGAAGAATATCTGGACGATTTTGCGGGTGCTTTGATCGTCGTCAGCCACGACCGATATTTTCTTGATCGGACGATTGATAATATTTTTAAGTTTGAAGACAAGGGCGAGATCAAGCAATATCCGGGAAATTATTTGGCTTATCTGGAGAGAAAAGAAGCCGAAGATAAGGAAGCGGAAAAGTCTTTAGATATTGAAACGCCTCAGGAAAGTATTAAAAATTTTCAAAATACTGCTCTGAAAAAACTTTCATATAAAGAAAAACAAGAGTTTGAAAAACTTGAAGCGAAAATTGCCGAAGCGGAAAAACGCACCGCTGAAATCGGGAATCAATTAAACGAATTTGCGACGGATTCTTTTAAACTCAATGAACTCTACAGCGAAAAACAAACGCTCGAAACTAAACTGGAGAAAAATCTAGAGCGTTGGGCGGAACTCGCCGAACGCTCTGATTTGTAATCTGCAAATAATTTATGTGATTACGGGATTTTTTCTTCTAATTTCGGATTTCCTCCGTTGCGTGAATCTTCAATCTGAATCGGCGGAAACCCGACAATATCATAAGTTGCCGAAGCAATGCCGATGCCTTCCGCGTCAAAACCTTCAAGAATATCGCGGCTGATGTCGTTTTTTACCTCGCGGACTTTATGCTCGCTGACGATAAAACGGATAGTTAATTCGAGCCAGTTGTCGGTAATGCGGTAAAAAACTTTCGGATCAAAATCGCTGACATTAACAAAATAAAGGTCTTCGAGTTTTTTGACTGCTTCTTCGCTCAGTTCGCTGGTTTTTAAAACGTGATTATTTGTTGCCAAAAGCATAATTTCTTCAGCTTTTTCGCGTTTGTCTTCGTATGTGATCGGAATTGTGATTTCTTCCCAGATGAACGGAAAATCCCGCGTATAATTAAATACCGGTTCATCAAAAATCGTGCTGTTGGCAACCGTTACGATGCGTCCCGTAAATTGTCGGCTTTTTACCCAGACTGCCAGAGCGGCTTCCTGCACGGCGGGTGGTTGTCCCATTTCCATGATAGTCGTTTGAATAAAGCCGAGTCCGATCACATCACCACGCACGCCGCCCATCGAAATACGGTCGCCGATGGTAAAGTTTCTGCCACGCAGTATGACGAAATAACCGGCGATTGACGTAACGACTTTTTGCAGAGCAAAGGCAAGTCCGGCGGTAACTAAACCGAAGGCGGTGGTCAGGCGTGTCGGATCGTCGAACCAGATTGACATCACCGTCATAATCAGCAGAATCGCCATAAACAGGCTGATGCCCTGCCGCGTCCAAAATTTCGCACGTTCCAGCTTCTCACTGCCCAAAATAATGCCAGCCAGCTTTCGCAAAAGATAGCCGACCAGCAATATGATCAAAATAGATGAGATCGTGAGCAGAAGTTTTTGTCCGTTTTCGGCGTTAGCACCGATAAATTTGATTCCGAAAATTTCCATAAATTATTGAGTGTAATTTCTATTTTTATTGCTTATTAGAAGTTACGCAGTTGAAACTTAATTATTGAAAATAAAGATGTTCAGGTAATGCAGAAACACGCACGAAGTAAGTGTGTCAGAGCCTTCACACACTTACTTCGTGCGTGTTTCTGCAATAAATATTCATTCAACTGCGTAACTCCTAACTTATATTACATTTTCCCGAAACAAAAATCCCCACCAAAAAGTAATTATTTAGCCTATTTTTGCAAAATATTTCAGCTTTATTTACGGCAAAATGATTTTTGGCATCAATCTTGCACGACTTATAATATATGTGAGTTTGATAGTAATGATTTGTTACATATTAAATTTCACATAAATTTGCATATAGATATTATGAAATAGGGATGGATGAAAAAATGAGAAAAATATTATTGATTATTAGTATATGCGGGCTGTTTATATTAGGATTGGCAGGCTGCGAAACGACTACCGAAACGAATGAGAATTTGGCGACCAATATGAATACTAACTCGAATGAGGCAGTTGTAACAAATACGAACACAACCGAATCGAAGGTGGCAGATGACGATGGCGAGAAATTTATGACAGAAGCTGCACAGGGCGGAATGGCTGAAGTTAAACTCGGTAAACTAGCGGCGGAAAAAGCACAAAATCCTGAAGTCAAAGCATTTGGTAAATTGATGGTTGAAGACCACAGCAAGGCAAACAATGATCTGAAAGAAGTAGCTAAAAAGAAAAATTTTACTCTGCCGACTGATGTAAATGAAGACCAAAAAGAGTCTTACGATGAATTAGCCAAACTTTCAGGAAAAGATTTCGATGCAAAATATGTTGAAATGATGGTTGATGACCATAAAAAAGATGTTAACGCTTTTCAAGAGCAGGCTGACGACGGTGAAGATGCCGCAGTCAAGGCTTTTGCGGCGAAAACTTTGCCGACGCTTAAATCGCATTATGAAAAAATTAAAGCAATCAGCGACAAGATGAAGTAGATGATTTTTTAGGGAAGACGGAGAAATTCAACAAATTTTTCCGTCTGTTTTTTTTAATTATCTTTATATTTGAAATAGAAAAAAATCATCATACAGTTAAGCGTAAACGAAATTCCGTTAGTTATGATTATCGGAAAATCGCTTTTGAGAATTCCGTAGATTGTCCAGAGCATAAGTCCCAAAGTTAAAACCGAAAACATCTTTAATGAAATGTCGTCAACGCTTTTGGTTTTCCACGTTTTGTATAATTGCGGCGTAACGGCAATAGTTGTGCAGAAACCTGCAAATAAACCAAGAAATTTTACCCAATCCATATTATTCCAAATTAGAAGCTGAGATTTATATTTATGAAAAATGCGAAAATTTATTTAATTGAATTATCGCATCTGTTACACTTTTAGGAAACAAGTTAAAGCATATAAAAATCAAAAATTTGTAACACTTGATTTTTATAGTTATTAAAAATTCAAGGAGGAGAAGGAAAATGGCGGTATGTGAAGTTTGCGGAAATGATTATTATTTAGCGTTTGAGGTTGTAACGGCGGGAAAAACGCACGTTTTTGATTCTTTCGAATGTGCGATTCACAAATTAGCTCCGGTTTGTGCAAATTGCGGCTGTAAAGTGATCGGACACGGAGTCGAAGGCAAAGCGGAAATTTTTTGCTGTGCCCATTGTGCCAGAAAAAAAGGGGTCGAAGGAGTTGACGACCACGTTTGGGGCAAGGAAAGAGAAACGGCGGAGGAAATTAACAAAAATTAAACTTATTGCGGCTCAACTTTAATTTAGAATCGCTTTCGGTATAGAGTTTTGCACATTTTGACTTATTACAAAATCTGACTGTTGGCGATTGTATATTTCACCCTCCAGCTAACTTTGTTTAAATAAAATAATTATTCTTCCTTAGCAATTAAAGGTTCATTTGGACTATCCGCAGAGCCAGTATCAATATCGGTAATGTTGTAATCATTTCTGAGGGGTTCGCTCGGCTCTTTTTCGAGTGCCGCTTCCAAAACATCGCTGATTCTTTCCGCTAATGTAAATGTTAAATCTTTGCGGACTTCTTCGGGAATTTCTTCGATTGCCGATTCGTTTTGCTTCGGCAAGATTATGTGACGAATTCCGGCACGATGTGCCGCGAGGACTTTTTCCTTAAGTCCTCCGATTGGGAAAACTAAGCCCGAAAGCGTTATTTCACCTGTCATCGCTACATCCGAACGAACTCTCCGCCCGGTAAAAAGCGAAGCCATTGCCGAAGCCATCGTGACGCCTGCCGATGGTCCGTCTTTTGGAATCGAACCGGCGGGAACATGCAGATGAATGCCGTTTTTCTTAATCATTTCCTGATCAATGTCGAATTCCGAAGCGTGCGACCATAAATAAGAACGTGCCGCCATCGCCGATTCTTTCATTACATCGCCGAGTTGTCCGGTTAAGGTCAAACCGCTTGAGCCGGGAAGCATTGTTGCCTCAATGAATAAAACCTGTCCGCCCATCTGCGTCCAAGCCATTCCTGTAGCAACTCCGGCAGGTAATTCTTCTCTCGCACTTTCAGGGTAGAATTTCGGTCCGCCCAGATATTCTTTAACATCTTCGGCGGTAACTTTAACCTTATCCATATCACCCATCGCAACTTTTAAGGCGACTTTGCGGGCGATATTTCCCAGAGTTCTTTCCAACTGCCTAACTCCGGCTTCGCGTGTGTAGCGGGAGGTGATCAGATCAACCGCGTCATCCGTAATTTCAAGCTGGTCTTTCGTTAAACCGTTTTCTTCAATCTGACGAGGCACGAGATATTGCCTGGCGATATTTAATTTTTCTATGTCGCTGTAACCTGCAAGCGAAATTATCTCCATTCGATCACGCAAAGGTACGGGAATCGGCGAAAGGTCGTTTGCCGTAGCGATAAAGAAAACTTTTGACAGATCAAACGGCAGATCAATATAATGATCGCGGAAACTATCGTTTTGCTGTGGGTCTAAAATCTCCAGAAGTGCCGAAGACGGGTCGCCGCGATAATCGTTTCCGAGTTTATCAACTTCATCAAGCATCAAAACCGGATTATTGACACCGACACGCCGCAGAGATTGAATAATTCTGCCCGGCATCGCACCGATATAAGTCCGGCGATGTCCGCGAAGTTCGGCTTCATCACGCATTCCGCCGAGTGAAAACCTTTCAAATTCACGTCCCAAAGCCCTCGCAATCGAGCGTCCGAGCGAAGTTTTTCCAACGCCCGGAGGTCCGACTAATAACATAATCGGGCTTTTTGAATCGGGACGAAGTTTGATAACCGCGAGGAATTCTAAAATCCTTTCCTTAACATCTTCCAAACCGTAATGGTCTTCATCCAGAATTCGTTTTGCTTCTTTAAGGTCTAATCTCTCCTCACTGGATTTTTTCCAAGGCAATTCCAAAACATATTCGAGATAAGTTCGAATGACGTGAAAATCAGGTGCGGATTGCGGAAGCTGTTCCATTCTTTTGAGTTCGCGTTCCGCTTCCTTTTGCACATATTCAGGCAAATCTGCTTGTTCGAGTCTTTCGCGGAGTTGTTCGGCTTCGGCTTTTTCGCCCGATTCATCTTCGCCTAATTCCTTTTGAATCGCCTTCATTTGCTGGCGAAGAATATAATCGCGTTGAGATTTGTCCATCTCACTTTGAGCCTCGCTCGCAATCTTCGAGCGAATGTTCATAATCTCGACTTCTTTTGCCAAAGCCGCGTGCGAAAGTGAAAGCAGATCATCAACCGTCGTCGCTTCAAGCATTCGCTGTTCGGTTTCCTCGCCTAAATCCAGAACCGAACCGAGAAAATAGGACATTTGAACTGGATCGCTTTGTCCCATCACCGCCATCCGAACTTCCGGCGGAACTTGCGGAAGCATCGCCAGTGCTTCCTGAATCAAATTTTGCAGATTTCTTTTTAAGGCTTCAACCTGATCCTTATTTTCAATAATAAGTTCGGGCAAAATCTGGATTTTAGCTTTTAAAAAAGGCTTCTCCTGAATCCATTCGACAATCCGAAAACGCTCCGTCCCTTGCACAACAAGTTGCAAAATCCCGTCCGTCCGCATCATCCTTTTAACATTGACAATCGTGCCGACATCATACAAATCCGCAGGTTTGACGCTGTTTCCATCTTTGTCCCCAGTCTTGACCGTCAGACACGCCAACAACTTTTCTTCCGTCGCCAGTGCAAATTCAGTTGCCTTGATCGAACGCTCACGCCCAACCGAGAGCGGCACAACCGTCTGCGGAAAAAGTGTCGTATTCTGCAAAGGCAAAACCGCCAATTCTACCGCCGAATTGTTTGAATCATCAACAATCGGTGTGAGTGGTTTCGTATCTTGAGTGTGAATGTCTTGATTTTCCGTATTGTCTTTATTTTCTATATTCTCAGCCATAAAAATTTTTATAAATTCCCTAGCATTTAAGCTATCTTTTTGATTTTATTTTTGCTTTATTAAATGAACCATCAATAAACCGTTGTCAAAATTATATTCAAGTCTTGCCCGTTCGATAGATGCGGGAAATGTCAGATTCTTTTCAAAATGCGAGTAAGTAATTTCCATCTGCTGATAAGAAACGCCAACCGCACAAGTCCGATCTTTTCGGCATCCCGCGATGTAAAGCTGATTTCCCTGAATATCAATTTCGATGTCCTCCGCCGAAACTCCCGCCAACTCGACCTTCACCAACCAGCCTTCCGAAGTTTCATAAACATCCGCCGCCGGATACCAAAGTTTCCCCGAAGGCTGTGCATTCCGCGACGAACCCAAAAACTGAAAATAACGATTTATTGTTTTTGCCATATATTTTAGTGATAAGTAATTGGTAATTGGTAATTGGTCTTGAAAAAACCTATTACTAATTACTAATTACCAATTACCCTCATTACTTGTTCCAAAATGCTTTTCCGGTTGAAATTTCTTCCAAAGTTTCGGCGATTTCTTTTTCGTCTTCCATCTCGAGAGCAACATCCGCCATTGAAACAATTCCTTGCAAAACGCCTTCATCATCAACAATCGGCACACGGCGAACTTGCTTGTTGCCCATTGTGCGAACCGCTTCAAATGCAAAATCATCGGGCTTTGCAGTAAATAATTCCGTCGTCATCACATCGCTGACATTCGTTTCCGTAACGCTTTTGCCATCTGCCACCGCACGCACGACAATATCTCGGTCAGTTACCAATCCCACCAATTTATTTGTTCCGTCTTCGACTATCGGCAATATCCCGATGTCATTATCTCTCAGCAATTTCGCCACATCTTGCAAGCTCGCTTTACTATTTGCCGTCGAAACATTTTTCGACATAATCTCCCGACATTTTATTCTTGATTTCACAGTTGCATCCATTTCGCTCATTTTATAAATTCTATATTTTCCGAATGTCTTTATTATAGACTTTTTGAGATAAAATAATAAAGCAATCAATTTTGGATTTTAGATTTTACATTTTAGATTATCAAATTTCACAAAGTTTGATTATTTGAAGCCTTAAATATCAGCATTTTCAACAACTAAAAATATTTCAAACAAAATCAATCCAAAATCCAAAATCTAAAACCTAAAATCGAATATGGGAAAATATAAAGAAAACAAACGAAAACCAAAACGCACGGGCGAAAAAGTAAAGGTTGGAAAGGTCGGAGCATTGCCCGAAGGACGCGGTGCAACCGTTCAACTCAAGGACGGAAACGAACTCGCACTTTTTAATATCGGAGGACGTTTCCACGCCATCGAAAACTTCTGCCCGCACAAAGGCTTCCCGCTCGCCGATTCCAGAACTTACGGCAACATTATCGAATGCGATCTTCACGGCTGGCGTTTCGATGTGCGAAACGGCGAATGTTTTACAAAACCGAATTGTTCGATAGAATCTTACGAAGTCGTGATCGAAGATGATTGGATAAAAATTGTGGTTTGAGAAATATGGAAAAAAATAAACAAAACGGAAACAAAAAAGACAAAATAAAAGAAATTTTATTGGATGAAAAACAAATCACCGAAACTCTCCAACGTGCCATCCGTGAAGCCGTCGAAACGCACAAACGTGCGGGAAATCCGCTTGCAACTTGGAAAGACGGAAAAGCTGTTTGGATTGAAACAAAATAAAAAATAGGAGTGTAAAAGATGTCAGAAAAAGAAAGATTACTTGAAAAATCAATCCCGGAAAAATCAGTTCGTTCTGATTCGAGTAATAAAAACTATACAAATCCAAGAACTTACGGAGTTTACGAAATTCTCAAAACTAATTATTCTAAAAAATATAGGTTTGGAAATCATCCAGTCAGAGAGAATGAATTGATTCGTAAATTTGGTAATAATGTTAAAGGAATTGGTTTATTTCTTGATAGAGAAGATGCTAAAAAGTTGACGAGTTATTTAAATTCTTAAAATTTTTACCTTTTTACTTTTTACTTTTTCAACCATCATCCCCAATCGCCTCGACAGGACACGCCATCAGAGCCTCTTCGCAGAGTTCTTTTTCTTCGGGCGTTGCGGGTTGTTTCCAGACGTATGAATAGCCATTTTCGTCATAACGTGTGAAATTTTTCGGTGAAGTATCGCGGCATACATCGCAATCAATACATTGATCGTCAACGTAATATTTTCCATTCGCATTTTCGGGTAATTTATCTTCTATTTCTGCCATTTCTATTGGTAATTGGTAATAAGTAATTAGTTATTGGTAAGTTAATTTAATAATGCGAGTTTTAGATATTCTCTCGGACTTTTTTCAAGAGAGAAGCAAGTTGCTTCTTTGCACTAACGATTTTAGCATTTATCTCATCATATTTGAAAATGTTTATCTGGACTTTGAATAATTGGATGTATTATAAAGATTAAAATATCATATCAATAGTTATAGAAATTTGAGGTAAATATGGATAAAAAGAAAGATGAAATTTATTATGATGAGTTTATGCCACTTCCATTTGAAAAAAGACTCGAAATTTTCAATGAAATCTCTGCTGAAAATCGTGCAGTATTAGTGAGAACCCAAGTTGAAAGATGGTTAGAAACTAATCGTTCCAAACTCAATCAAGCACAAATATCTATACTTGATGAAACTATAAAATATATCACGCCCGATAAATATGAATTTGGTCGAGATCAGGAAAAAGTTGAACAGGAAACAACTGAATTCTTTAAAGAAGTGGAACAACTATTTTCAAAAGATGACATGAGACAATTTTTGACCAACAGAGCAGATTATATTCCGCCTGTCGATTCCAAAAATAATTAAAATCGCAAATTAAGAGTCAGTCATTGAGATCATTCGCTCTAACGCGACCATTGCTAATTCTTTCGTTTCTCCTTCGACCGTAATTTCATTAACGACATTTCCCGCGACTAAATTTTCTAATGACCAAGCCAATGATTGCGGCGAGATTCGATACATCGTCGCACACATACACAAGTCGGGAGCAAGTAGGTGAATTTCTTTAT